>NZ_JBALEQ010000022.1:0-40192 GCF_036917775.1 Nostoc sp. | reverse complement strand
GCGGATGCTTTCAGGCTGACAAGATAATATTTTTAACCTCTAATTCCATTTGGTCTGCTTTCTCTCATATCGCTTTTAGTCTAAACTCCAGTATCCACGCCAGCCGCAAATATTTCTGGTGTAAAAGTCAATCCTACTAGAGTGGCGTAGCCTCCATAAGAACCGCCCATAATCGCAATGTTTTGCGGGTCAGAAATGCCTTTTTCCACTAGCCAGTTAACACTGTCAATCAAGTCATCGTGCATTTTGCCAGCCCATTCCCGATTCCCAGCATTCAAAAATGCTTTACCGTAGCCAGTGGAACCGCGAAAGTTCACTTGCAGCACAGCATAACCCCGGTTAGCTAGCCATTGCGTTGTGGGAGAGAAACCCCAAGTATCCCGCGCCCAAGGGCCGCCGTGAACCAGCAGTACTGTTGGGAGATTCTGCGTAGGTATTCCTACAGGGGTTGTCAGGTAACTGTGGATAGTTAAGCCATCCCGCGCTTCGTAAGAAATTGGTTGCATTGAAGCTAACTGCAACGTTTCGAGTTTGGGTTGGTTACTAAAGAGAAAAGTGCTAGTTTTTGACTCTCGGTTGTAGGCATAGTAATAAACTGGACCATCGTCAATTCTATAAGCTACTAACCAGGTTTTATCTTCCAAATCGCGGCTAATTATGGAGAATTCTCCAGAACGCACCTTAGCGATTTCGTCAAAATCAGTGGCGATACTTTGGTCAATTACCTGCCATTCCTGTTTATCTTTGTAGAAAGAAACTGCTTGGATAACTCGCGTCAATGGGTGAATAATTATCCCCACGACATCATACTGTTCATCTTCAGCAATGACAGTTTCTTGACGGCTATCTAAGTCAACAGCTAGCAGACGTTTGGCGTTAGCATCGTGATTCCCTTGAATGTAAAGGGTTTTACCATCATCTGAGAAGCTAACAGAATTCCCTTCTTCTTCAGCTCCCCAGTGGCGGAGAATTTCCCACTGTTTATCTGATTTCTGCAATAACAAATCGTAACCACCATCGGGTGTGCTAGCTGTCGCTGCACGTATTTGAAAATCAGCGTCAGATGTCCAACTGATAATATTACCGGGGTTATCAGTGTCGAACTCAACTGCACCATTTTTAAGGTTGATGCGGTAAACGTCAAACTTTTGAGGATTGTTCAAGTTCAACGCTACCAGCACTTGATCTGGAAATTTCGGTTCCAGTTCCACGAGTTCGGCTTTTACACCCTGGAATGGCGTTAAGTCACGCACAATCTTGGAGTGAATATTAACCAAGTGGAGGTGAAAGTTCTCGTCGCCATCCGAGTCTTGCATATAAATCAATTGTTCGGCGTTATAAGTCCAGAAGAAAATGCGGATACCACGCTTTTTGTCAACAGTTAGTATCTGGTCGTCTTCTTGTCCTATAGTTCGCAACCATACCTGCAAGACATTTTTCTCATCGGGGGCGATATATGCCAAGTACTTGCCATCAGGGGAGAGTTGTGGGCTAGTTTTTTCGGGATTCCCAAACAGAATTTCGCGCGGAATCAACGGTGGTAGGGAGGGTGCTTGAGCAGATGACATATTTTTATCCTCTACTTGACTACCCTATTGTCACTTGGTGGTGAAAATGACAATTCATCCTATTGGGTGAACCTCATTGGAGAATAGTAAATGAGTCTTTGATACTCGTGAATGAGTCTTTAATACTCGGCGATGAGTCTTTTATACTCGTGAACGAGTCTTTTATACTCGGCGACGAGTCTTTTATACTCATTGACGGCAATTGTCGCAATGTCCGCAACGCAGGTTAGCTGCTTCTTTATCAAAACCAAAGGCATTTAACAAAAACTGCCAACGACACTGCTTAGTTGTTAGGTATTGCTGCATCTGTTTAACAGCGTGTAATTGCGTCGGTGGCTGATTTCCCGCTTTTTGCCCAATACTGTAATGAAAAGGATCGAGCCAGTTTAGCTGACCGTTGCTATGGAGTAAAGCTAGCGCCGTTGCACCTTCGGGAAATTGTCGAGTTACTGCATTCACTTCTCCCTGTTTTGGTAATTTTTTCACAAGTTGCTGCGCTATTTGTTGTTGCGATCGCATTTGTTCTTGAAAAAACTCCTGTCTTTGCTTATCCCCTGAATCTAACCACCCCGTAGGTTCACTCACCAATGTCAACGCTTCGGCTGGTTTCCCATCCCTTCCAGCGCGGCCAATTTCTTGCACATATTCAGATAGCAGATGCGGCGCGTGAAAATGTGCTACCCAGCGAACATCGCTTTTATTTATCCCCATACCAAACGCACAGGTACACACAACAAAGGGAATTTTGCCACTTAACCAGCTTGCTTCTACTTCACGGCGTTCTGTTGCACCCAATCCCGCATGATAACTAGCTGTGGCGTAACCCATCTCTGCTAACCATTGGGCTAAATCTTCGCTATCTCTCCGAGTGCGAACATAAACTAATCCTGATTGTTGCGGTCTATTTTGAATAAACTTTAATAATTGTTGTTTCCTACCTCGTGGTGTCCAAGCGATGCGAACGGTGGGATGCAAGTTCGGACGGTAAGGATTCAAGCGGAAAATCTCTGGTTGCTGTAATTGTAAAACTGTTTGAATAATCTTTTGCGCTAACGGGTCAGCAGTAGCAGTAAAAGCGGCGATGCTAATTTTTGTTCCTGGTGGTTTTGATTTGAGCAACGCCGGACGCACCGCCCCTAATCTGCGATAAGCTGGGCGAAAAGTATCACCCCACTGTACTAAACAATGAGCTTCATCTAAAATCAAACCATTAATTTGCAATTGCGGCTGACATAATCTTTCCCACACTGGGACACTTAGCAAAGTTTCGGGCGATAGATAAAGTAATCTTAACTGTTGGCGTTCTAAAGCTTGCAGCGTTGCACGGCGTTGAGATGAAGATAATTCACTATGCAAAAGTGCTGCTTTTTGGTGGCTTTGTAGTAGTTCCTGAACTTGATTTTCCATTAGTGCCACCAAAGGCGAAACTACCAAAGTTAATCCTGTTTGTAGCAGTGCGGGAAGTTGAAAACAAATTGACTTCCCGCCACCTGTGGGCATAATAATCAGCGCATCTTTTTGTGATAATAAACTGCTGACAATTTCTCCCTGTGGCGGACGAAAATCTTCATAACCCCAAATTTTTTTAAAAGCAGCGAGGACTTCTTGCCAAGATTTTGTTGTAGGCTGATTCATAATCAGTAACTATATGCACCCATATCCTTGAATGCTGAATATAGCTTCTGTTATCCAGCAAATGGTTCAGTAATTTCATCATTTGACACTATAAACCACTGACACCAAGAATGAATTATAATTTTTCAACCTATTAAATAAAAGATGTAGCGAGATGAATGAAGAATTAAAACATCGATTTTACATCAACACCGATAAATCTAAATTAGATATTCAAATGATTCATGATTTTTTACAAACTTCCTATTGGGCTGAAAATATTCCGTTAGCCACAGTGGAAAAGTCAATAAACAATTCCTTATGTTTTGGACTTTATGAAGATAATCAACAAGTTGGCTTTGCAAGAGTCATCACTGATTATGCAACTTCGGCGTTGTTAAAAGATGTTTTTATTTTAGAGCCTTATCGAGGGCAGGGTTTAGGAAAATGGTTTGTAGAATATATTTTAGAATATCCAGAATTGCAAGACGTTCAAAGGTGGTTGTTAGGCACAAAAGATGCTCATGGACTTTATCGCCGTTATGGATTTAAAAATTTGACAGAGCCAGAGAAAATCATGATGCGTTTAAATCCCAATGCTAACCAAGCTTGAGCAAAGCGGGGTGAAATAAGTGCGTAGGCGTAGAATTATTAATCTCCGAACAAAGATTCTAAATCTCGATAACCACTGGCAACACGAGTAATACTAATTCCCTCTTCCCTTGGATAGTAAAATATAATGTAATCATCCACAACAAAACCGCGCAGATTTGGTACAAGCCTTCCATAGCTTTTTCCCATATTAGGGAAACTCGCTACTAATTTACATTTGGAGCGAATGTCATCAAAAAGTTTACTGGCTGCTTTTGGGCTACTCCGAGCAATATATTCACAAATTTCATCTAAATCTTGAATTGCTGCATCTGAAAATGAATAATCACTCATTCAGAGGACTCCTCAGCAATTAGACGAATTTTTTCTTGCAATCTGGCAAATACAACTTCGCCATCAGTTACTTGTCCCTTAGCAATTTGTTCAGTTCCTACAGAAATTTTTTGCCGTAAATCTTCAAGTCGCTGCTCTCTTTCTTGTAACAGTTTAAAGGCTTCATTGATGACATCATCTGCATTAGAAAATCTACCACTTGCAAGCTGTGCCTGAATAAATTGCTCTAGTTCTGGTTTAATTTGGATGTACATATTTTCTAGCTTTATAGAATTAATATTTTTATCTAGATTCTAACAGCATTGACAGAACGAGAGAAAATCATGCTAATCAAGCTTGAGCAAAGCGGGGGCAAACCAGTGCGTAGGCGTAGCCCGTCGTAGACATCGCTAACCCACATTGACAGTTAGATTACAATCTAGGTGTAGTTTCTCTGACTGGAGTTGTTCATCGGGTGATTCAATCCGATTCAATGACAAAGCATACCAGACAAGTATTACTTAGTGCGCTCAAGGTAGTTGTCTTATGCCTGACGCTGTTCCTACTATGCACAAGCAATAGTTGGGCGCAAATCACTACTGATAGCAAAATTGCTCCTCTGATTGAGAAGCTAATAGATAACGATGCCCATATCAGAAGCTTTGCAGCAGACGCATTAGTTAATATCGGTTCGGCAGCAGTGCCGTCTCTGATTGAAGCGTTGAAAAATCAAGATAGTAATCTTCGCTGGCACGCGGCTTCGGTTTTAGGAGATTTGGGTGCAGAAGCAGCACCAGCAGTTCCAGCCTTAAGTGCGGCATTACAGGATGAAGATGGACAAGTCCGCCTGTACGCCACCTTAGCTTTAGGAAATATTGGTACAGCAGCCAAAGCAGCAGTTCCATCGTTGATGGCGGCGTTACAAGACAAGGAGCAATTCGTTCGCATTTATGTTCCTTCTGCACTCAGAAAAATTGGTGTAGAAGCGAAAGTAGCTGTCCCAGTATTAACTGCTGCTTTAAAAGATAAGAACCCCACTGTACGTTACAATTCTGCCTACGCTTTGGGTGCAATGGGTACAGAAGCAGTATCTTCTATCCCGAATTTAATTGCCCTGTTGAATGATAGCCAGTTTTACGTGCGTTTAGGTGCTATCAAAGGTTTAGGAGGAATAGCGGCAGGCTTTCAGGACAAAGCAAATGCTTTACCTACCTCTAAGTTACAGAAAGTCATCTCAGACTTTGAGCAGGTATTAATAACTATACAAAAATATAAAGATAAATTTACAGAGACAGACATTAAGCTGATACGTCGCCCTCTCAATGCCCTGAAAGCAGAAAAAGAAACTCGCCTCTTTGATAGAGCTTTGGAATCGCTATTTAAGCATAAGTTACTCTTGGGAATTGCCGCCTACGTTATCTTATTGCCTTCTATTTGGTTAATTCTCTTGCGGGTAGCCCCTTTATGGTTGTTGAAAATTAACAACGCCCTCAAACCCTACACAGATTTTTCTCTCCCATTTATCAGCGTTAATGTACCTCTGCGATATGTGCTATTTGTTGGCTGGTTTCATTACCATCCCAGAGTATTAGATGCGTGGGTAGCTAAATATATCAAAGCAGCCCGCGAACAATTTCCCAAAAAGGATACAGTTAACAGTCGCGCCTGTTACATTCCCATTCCCGTTGTTCTGGATGGTACAACAGTTCCCCAACTGATGAATGAGAATTTGCGCTCAACTTTCGAGAAACAACGTAGCTGCCTAGTAATTGGTGGTGAAGGGGGTGTAGGTAAAACCAGTTTAGCGTGTCGAATCGCTGGGTGGGCAATGGCTGAGGATGAAGACCAACAACTCTGCAAACATTTGATGTTACCTGTGCTGTTAGAAGAAGAATTTCGGGTAACTGAAGGTAAGTCACCGCTTTTAGAAGCCATCAGAGGACAGTTGCAAGCTTTAATTGATGAACCAGAGCCGATTTGTCAAGAATTACTGTTACGTTTGTTAAGAAAGAAACGCATTCTAGTAATTGTAGATCGGTTCTCAGAAATGAATGCCACTACACGAGAAGCAATTGAACCGGAGTCGCCAGAATTTCCGGTGAATGCGTTGGTGATTACTTCCCGAATTGAGGAAAAACTGGGGCGGGTTAATAAGACGATAATTAAACCCTTGCGGATTGAGGCGAATAAACTATCGTCCTTTATGGAAGCTTATCTCATGCAGCGAGGTAAACGCGATCGCTTTACTGACCAGGAATTTTTTGACGCTTGTAATCGTCTTTCTCTCATGGTCGGTCAAAATAATATCACTGTCTTGCTGGCTAAACTTTATGCTGAACAGTTAATCGCCAGTAAAGATGTTACATCTAATATTTCTGCGTTGCCAGAGAATATTCCTAATTTGATGCTGGGTTATATCAATGAACTCAATCGTGATGTTACAGATGAGCAATTTGACGATCGCACTGTTCATCAAATTGCCAAAACCATCGCCTGGGAATGCTTGCAGAAAAGTTATCAACCAGGAACCGCCAAGCGTGCAGATGCCATTGCTGCATTAGCAGCTTTGGGTATTGATGACCCCGAAGCACACCTCAATTATCTGGAAAAGCGCCTACACCTGATTCAAACTATCGGTTCTGCCAAAGACAGAATCCGTTTCTGTCTTGACCCTTTAGCTGAGTATCTTGCAGGTTGGTATTTAATAGAATTGTATGGCAATAACGATGGCAAATGGCGATCGCATTTTTTCAAAAAGGCAGATGATTTAGTTAAAACAGGCGCACCAGATGCCATCAAAGGCTTGTTATTGGCAGTGCGAGATTGCTACTTATCTGAAGTTCAAGGTAGCAAAGAAACGGACTTTGTACCCCAAAAGTCGGGTAAACTGGCTGGGTTTACACCTTCAGTTCATATACCAGCGACTACTGTGCAAACACCAATACCATGAACGAAATTTTTCAATTTATTTTTTTAACGAACCACAGAGGTGCAGAGGGCACTGAGAGAAGAAAGAAATGCCTAACTGAACTGTATTGGACTATAACTCAATACAGTTCAGTTAAGGCTAAAACTCTTTGCCACGGTAGCTAAAGTTGGGGAGGAGTTTTTTAGCTGATGCTAAAAACAAGCAGTTTGAGAGATACGATCTCAGACTTTCTGTACAGTTACTTCCTCTGGCTTTTCTTGAGTTTGCAATGCAGAATACAACCTATTCAGCGCATTTACATAAGCTTGTGCAGATGCCACGATGATATCTGTGTTCGCTGCATGACCAGAAAACACTTTCGATTCATAACGTAAACGAATTGTCACTTCTCCAATGGCATCAATGCCGGCTGTTACTGACTGCACAGAAAACTCAATCAACTCGTTGGGCACATTCACCACCCGATTGATGGCTTTGTAAACTGCATCCACTGGTCCAGTACCGATCGCTGCATCGGTTAACTCTTCACCTTCTGGGGTACGCAGAGTGACTGTAGCAGTGGGTTTGGCGTTACTACCACAGGAAACTTGCACCAACTCTACCCGGAACAAATCGGGTGCTTGTTGGATTTCATCATTAACGATCGCTTCCAAATCCCAATCAGAAATATCTTTCTTTTTATCTGCTACTTCTTTGAATCTAACGAAGGCTTTATTTAACTCAGTATCTGACAGTTCAAAGCCCAATTCTTTCAACCGAGTGCGGAAAGCATTTCTCCCTGAATGTTTGCCCAAAACTATTTGATTGTCTGTTAAGCCAATCAATTGAGCATCCATAATCTCATAAGTGAGCTTGTTTTTTAACACACCATCTTGGTGAATCCCAGACTCATGAGCAAAGGCATTCGCCCCAACGATCGCTTTATTTGGTTGTACCAACATTCCCGTCAAATTAGAAACTAAGCGTGAGGTTTTGTAAATTTGTCGAGTGTCAATATTTGTCAGCGATTCTTGAGAATCTTCTGGTCTGCCGAGATAAGGGTTAAAATATTGCCGCCGGACGTGCAGTGCCATTACTAATTCTTCTAGTGAGGCATTGCCGGCTCGTTCGCCAATCCCATTAATCGTACATTCTAGTTGCCGTGCGCCATTTTTCACGGCTTCTAAGAAGTTAGCAACTGCCAAGCCTAAATCATTGTGGCCGTGAACGGAAATAATCGCTTGGTCGATGTTAGGGACATTTTCAATAATGCCTTTAATTATGGCTCCAAATTCGCTAGGGGTGGTGTAACCCACGGTATCGGGAATGTTAACAGTTGTTGCACCAGCTGCGATCGTTCGCTCTAACACTTGGTACAAAAATTCTGGATCGGAACGAGCCGCATCCATCGGCGAAAATTCAACATCTGTCATGAAGGATTTAGCATAAGCTACCATTTCTTCAGCGATCGCTAGCACTTCTGCTCGTGACTTCCGTAACTGATACTCTAAATGAATATCAGAAGTCGAAATAAATGTGTGAATTCTGCCCTTTACGGCTGGTTTTAATGCTTCTGCGGCCGCTTCAATATCTGCTTTAATCGCTCTTGCCAAACTGCAAATTACCGGGCCATTTTCTGTCCCCACAATTTGGGCAATTTTGCTGACTGCTTCAAAATCTCCGGGACTGGCAAAGGCAAACCCTGCCTCAATTATATCTACACCCAGACGCGCTAGTTGCTTGGCAATAACTAGCTTTTCGTCTATATTCAAAGTTGCTCCCGGGCACTGCTCTCCATCTCGCAGTGTAGTATCAAAAATGATAATTCGATCTGTTTTGTTTGTCATTTGCGCTTTGTTGTTTAATTTTTACTTGTGGCTCAATATATCTTCAACCTTAGTTTTTCTTTTACTCTTACCTTTGTAAATAATTGCTAAGGCTATTAACCTTCGGTTTTTTCTATTTGATCTCTGATATCATTTAAATCTATATATCTATCAGTAGCGTTTCGTAGTTCTCTAGCGATCATTCCTTCTGTCGATACTACCGTAATATGTGTATTTTTTGAGCGTAATAGTTCGATTGCTCGTTCAAAATCTCCATCACCACTGAATAATACTACTCGGTCATACTGGTCTACTGTATTAAACATATCTACAACAATTTCAATATCTAAATTCGCTTTTTGCGAGTAACGACCAGAAGTATCATCATAATATTCTTTCAGGATTTTAGTTCGGACTGTATATCCTAGACTAATTAGAGCATCTCTAAAACCTCGTTGATCTTGTGGGTCTTTTAAGCCAGTGTACCAGAAGGCATTAATTAATGTTGTTTCTGATTGTTCATGTTTAAAGTATTCTAAGACTCGCCGTGGGTCAAAAAACCACCCATTTTTTTGTTGAGCATAGAACATATTGTTTCCGTCTACAAAAATAGACAGACGATTCATTGGAGAACCCATACAAATTTACACCTAATAATATATATGAATTTAGATGGAACAATAGATTATAGCAATTTTCAAATAGCAAGTTTGCTAATATCTATAAAGTAGCTCTTTATCTATAGCTTTTATCCTACCTCTTTCAAGGCATAAAAACGGATGCAACATTGGAGTTAAGATGCTGGGTGCTAAACCTTATTCACCTCCAGCACTGCAAGAGCTACCATCTGATCAAAATCTACCAATAAAATTGAACCAGTAACAGCATTTATGGCTGTATAACATTAAAGTTTACTCCTAAAGAGGTATAGCATAAGCTTAGGGTAGGATATAAGTTTATGCCTATCTATAGGTAGAGCTTTCAGTATCAGGATATGCTTTCTGGAAGTACCAATATTGCGCCAAAGACAGAAAACGGCCTTGGGACAGCTTCTGGTAAAACACCCAGTTAGGAGCGTACCTGTGGGTTAAGTTAAGATCAAATCTCGCCGCAACCAATTAGCAGAGGCGAAGTATATCCGGCTCTGATCTGTGAGACAATCACTAGTTGTAACTCACTTAACAGAAAAACAATAATTTAGGCAGTACCTGAGTAGGAATCTCTTGGGGGCTAGCTCTGCCAATAAAGGTTTGTTGATGAATAGAAGATACTTTACAAATGTATAAGATTATCATTTAAGTCTTATTTCAATGTGCTTGCACTAAAACGTGGTCTGAATAAATAAAAGTGTTGGACTTAAATCAATCAGTAACACGATATGGCAGAAGAACCTACATCTACCTTAACTAAAAACTATGTCTCTGCTGCCAATAGACTGTCAAGTAAACCGACAAAAGTAACGTCAACAGCATCGGCTCGCCAGTCTAGATGGATGACTCACTTAGGTCATCTCCTCGCTGGAGCTTGCGTAATGGGTGCAGCAGTGCTGAGTGCTTCTGGTGGAGAATCGGTTCAATTGATAGAAAATAAGGCGCTTTCTGGCTTTTTTCAACTGCGTGGGCCGATTGTACCTCCAGAAGACATCGTAATTTTAGCAATAGACGATCAGTCAATATCAGTTCCCGAACAGTACTATAAAACAAATCCAAAACAGTATGCCTACCTAGAAACACTGAAATCTTATCCTTATAAACGTGCTGCTTATGCCCAGATAATTACAAAGTTAATTAAAGCAGGTGTCCGCTCTGTAGCGATAGATGTAGTTTTTGACACGCCAAGTAGTTATGGAGTTACTGACGATCGCCAATTCCAGGCAGTATTGCAAAAATATGGCAGTAAAGTTACCTTAGCAGCCGTCTACGAAAATTCTCAGACGCACCAAGGGACTTTTACACAACTAACAGACCCACAACAGATGTTTCGTACAGGTTCAGTTTCCATTGGCTCAGTTAATTTCCCCGTAGAGGTGGATGGTAAAGTTCATCGATTGGCGAGTGAGTTTTCTAAGTCGTTGGTTGAAGACAATTTAATCGAGAAGCTACCCTCTTTTGATGAAGCAGCACTCAGGACAGCACAAGTAAATTATCCACGACCAAAAGGCGATCGCATTTATTTTTGGGGTTCTGCGGGTACATTTGAGCAAATACCCTTTTGGCACGTACTCGATCCGGAAAACTGGAACACCTATTTGCAGCAGGGAAAGGTCTTCAAAGACAAGATAGTGCTGATTGGGGCGACAGATAAGTTAAATAATGATTATTATCCAGTTGCTGCTGGCAATAGCGCTAAACCGATGTCGGGCGTGGAAATTCATGCCAATGCGATCGCAACTTTGATGTTCGGGAAAGCGATCGCTCCAGGAATTAATACACCACCATTGCAGGGTTTGTTTGTGGTAGCTCTAGTTGGCAGTGCAGCCTTGATGATTAGCAGACGCAAGCGTAGCATCAATAGATTTTTATATAGCCTCGCCCTATCTGGCGCTTGGTTAGGAATTAGCTATGGGTTATTTGTCTATGGTGGATTAATTTTTCCTACGATTGTACCAATGATGGCGATCGCCATGACCGGACTTTCCTACCTGGGAACCTCAGTCATGAGGGAAAGTATCAGAAAACGTCAATTAGTAAACATTTTCCAGAAGTATAAAACATCTCCCGTTGTTCAAGAGATTATCAGTCAACAATATGACTTGCAATACTTAATCCAGCAACGTGATTTAGCCTTATCAGGAAAAGTCTTGGCTCGACGCTACAAAATTGTCAAAGTTCTCGGTTCCGGTGGATTCAGCGAAACCTACATTGCCGAAGATACCCAACGTCCTGGGAGTCCGCGATGTGTTGTCAAGCAACTAAAACCAGCCAGCACTAAATCAGAAGCCTTGCAACTTGCCAGACGTTTATTTCACTCAGAGGCGCAAACCCTAGAAAAATTGGGAACACACGATCAGATCCCTCAACTTTTGGCGTATTTTGAAGAAGATGAAGAATTTTATTTAGTGCAAGAACAAATAATTGGTCATACTTTAAATCAGGAATTGCCACCAGGTAGAGCAATTGATGAAATTGCCACGATCAAAATTGTCAAAGACTTATTGCAAACATTAATATTTGTTCATAAAAATAATGTGATTCATCGGGATATTAAGCCCAGTAATATTATTCGGCGACACTCAGATGGAAAACTGGTATTGATTGACTTTGGAGCCGTCAAAGAAGTCAGCACAAAACAGCTTGATACTGAAGAGCAAACCCCCTTTACCATTGGCATTGGGACTCAGGGTTACGCACCGAGCGAACAATGTTTTGGCCGTCCCCAATACAGTAGTGACATCTATGCAGTGGGTATGGTTGGGATTAGAGCCTTGACTGGTGTAGCACCCCGTGAGCTAGATAGAGATGCTGATGGAGAGATAAAATGGAGCGAGCGTTCTGAGGTAAGCCGCTCCCTTGCTAATATTCTCAGTAAAATGGTGCTGGATGACTTCAAATACCGATATCAGTCTGCATCAGAGGCTCTTGAGGATCTGAAAGCTTTTGACGATGTGGTAGATTTCCACAGAGGATACCCAATGCTAGGGGATGACTCATTAACAAATACTTTAGACCAATTAAACGCTCCCACAAAATCTTGCTCAGAGGTATCCTCAGAAACTCCTTGAGAAGCACGCAAAGAATTGGCAGTTGGGAGCAATGCTCTAAGAGTGAGATAATTGTGAAAAGAGCAGGGGGAGCAGGGGAAGTGAAGAGAAAATTTTAGTATTTTTTACGAGCGTTATAGCCTTAAATACACTTATTTCTTTCTCTTCCCTTGTTCCCTGCCCCCTGCTCCCTTGCCCCCTTCACTCATTCCTGCACCCGATCTAACGAAAAAAATTCTTCTCCTACCGTAGGGTGAATGCCTATTATTTCATCCAAGTCTTCCTTGGTAATGCCCTTTCGAATTGCCACACCCAGACTTTGAATAATATCTGCTGCGTGTTCACCCACCAGATGAGCGCCCAAAACTTGCCCAGAATCGCCATTTAAAACTAACTTTATAGTGGTTGGCTCATTCTGTTCGGTTAGCTGATACAAAAGTGGTTGGAATTGGGTGGAGTAGCATTGTACAGATTCACCAAATTTTTCCCGTGCCTTCGCCTCAGTCATCCCTACACCAGCCGCTTCTGGACGGCAAAAAACAGCAGAGGGTACATAATCATAATCCAGTTTTTGCACCTTGTTGCCAAAAACTGTATTGGCAAAAGCAATACCTTCTGCCTTCGCCACTGGAGACAATTGCACGCGGCTGGTGCAGTCACCCACAGCAAAAATATTTTCTTGGGTGGTGCGGCTGTATTCATCTACTTTGATTGCACCATGTTCGCCAAGTTCAACATGGGCATTTTCTAAACCAATATTCTTGGTATTTGGAGCGTAACCTGTGGCAACCAAGATCGTATCTGCTGTAATTATTTGTCGCTTCTTACCGATAATAGTTAATAACAAACTCTCATCTGAGTATTTGATTTCTTGAACAGTACTACTAGTTAATAACTTAATTCCGCGTTTGCTCAAACCTTGTTGTACCGCAGAGCGAATGTCATCATCAAACCCCGATAAAATCATCTCGTCTTTTTCAATCACCGTTACCTGACAACCGAAAGCGTGCATCGTGCTGGAAAATTCTACACCAATGTAGCCTCCGCCAATAATTGTTAAACGTTTCGGTAGATAAGGTAACTGAAACATCTCGCGGGATGTAATGGCATATTCTATACCTGGGATTTTGGGCTTGAGGGGTTGCCCTCCCACAGCAATTAAAATTTTGTCGGCTGTAACTTTAAGTCCATTGATATCGACAGTATGAGCATCGATGAAAGTGGCACGATCGCAAATTAGTTCAATTCCAGCTTTTTGTAATTGCTGAAAGTAAGTCTGGTTAATGGTGTCAAGATGCTGATGTACTGACTTAATGAATAATGTCCAGTCAAAATATGTTTGACATTCACTCCATCCATAACTGGGCGCTATTTGCTTTTGTAGGGCGAAGTCAGCAGCGTAGACAATCAGTTTTTTGGGAATGCAACCGCGATTTATACAGGTTCCACCGATGGATTCTTGTTCGGCAATAGCAACACGGAGACCGTAACTAGCTGCTTTTTTAGCTGCTGCCAATCCACCAGGCCCAGCACCAATGACAAACAGGTTGTAATCAAATGCCATAAAAATCTGTTCCTTTTTTACTTTTTGGAAAGCAGAGCTATTTCATTCCTTATAGTTATTCAGACAAAACTTAATCTACTGTCTTTGGGTGGACAAGTTTGGGTGGAACCATTCTGATATGTAGCAAATTGCTGCTTTGCTTGCAATTAGATTGAAAAGGAATAGCGTAGGCGCATCCCAAACTAGGCATCGCTCGAATACTGCTAAGTTATATTACATTATCTTGTAAAAAAATATCTTGTCTAGTCTTGGTGGATATGCGATCGCGCTTTTAGGGATTTCCAATAAATAAATTATCCCATCTTGTCGGGTGGGCAACATCAGCGCCTATGATTACAGTGAATCAAGGAAAATTTGCATCTCCTGTGCATCCCGTGTCATTCCCAAGAGCTTAAAACCATCAATAGCCTTAATTGACATTTGGTAGGCTTTTTCTCCACTTCCCCACTTTTTCTCCCAACGGGCAAAAGAACGCTGATAGCGAGCCAAACGTCGCTTGTTGTGAGTCATTTCAGCGACAGTGAAGCCTTGAATTAATAGTTTTTCAGCTTGATCGCGATCACCTTGTTCAATTGCAATATCAGCCAGCCAATTTTGAGCAGAATTGATCACCCGATGCCAACTAATTTTTTCTGCACTTTTCATTACCTCTTGAAAGAGCTTCTTTGCGGAAAGATATTCACCTTCTAAATAATGGATTTCAGCCTGATGATAAAGAACGGGAATAAAATAGCGGATGTGCTGTCGCTCTTCTAGATTCGCCTCAATCACCAATTTTTCTTCTACAGTTAGCCAGTGGCGTGCATCTTGATAATCCTTCTGTCTAATTTGCAGCCTAGCCATACTTTCGGCTAAGTCAGCCTGAACACATAAATCTGCATGGTCACGCAAAATCCACGTCCGGCGCAAAATTTTGTCTGCTTCTTTCAGACTCACAGAGGAACACTCTCGAATTAGTAGCCAGCTTTTGCGGACGATGATTTTTACAAAACAAGACCATTCACCACGCCGTTCTGATTGTTCTATGAGCCATTGCAGCCAATCTAAGCGATCGTCCCAATAGGCGTAGAGATTTGCATAGTGGCTTAAAAGAAGCCATAAATCCCTAACCGCTTCATAGTGTTCTTTGTCTTCACACCAATGAAGTACTGCTCTCAGATTTCCTTCTTCTGGTTCTAACTTATTGTAGTGTATCCATTTTTCCCAATCTTCTCCGGCATAATTGTGGGCAAAATCAAGATACCATCTCACCCAGCGCCTTCGTGCTTCCCGCTCAAAATCTGGGTAAGCGGCTAATTCTGCTAACGCATATTCACGAGTCAGAGAGAGCATATCAAACCGCTTAGTCTCTGGGTTGAGATTCACCAAGGAAAGTTGCTGCAAACGTGCCAAGCCGTTATTTACAGCATCAGGAGCGGCTGTTAGTCCAGCAACCTCAGCCACTGCTGCGAGTATGGCAGAGTCAGGAAAAATCGCCAGTGACATGAGTAACTTGTGGGGTGGTTGTCCCTTGATTCCTTGTACTGATTGCTCAAAGCAAAAACGAGCCACATCACCTGTAGCCGAGGTTAATCGATCCAATACCGAGTTTAGGGAGTAGCCACCGGATAATTGACCAATAGAATATACGATCGCTAGAGGGATTCCGCCAGTGCGATCGTAGAGTTGCTTAGAGTCCTCATCGTTGATGCTTATACCTTTTTCTTCAGCTTGTTGTCGAATCAACTGCAAACCATCATCTGGAGGTAAGTTTCGCAGACGGATTGGCAGCAAGGCAATTTGTTCGCGGCTAGTAATTATTACTTTGATGCAAATGGGTAGATTATATAAAAACTCAATAACCTCATCTCTATCTTCTATAGTCTCCATATTGTCCACAATCAACAGTGTTCTCCGTTTTGAGAGAATTTGGCGAACACGATCGAATTGGTCATTGGGAGGAGATTGAAGAATTGTCGGGTCGTCTAAAGCATTAGCAATTTCTCGAAAGATATCGCGTAGATTACGCTGTCCCTGTTGCCGCCACAAGATACTGTTAGTGGGAATAAGTTCTTGTTGTTTGGCTGAAGTGAAAATAATCGCATCAAATTTGGGTGCGTCATAAACGTTTTCGTTACTAGCTTTTAAGCATAGATAAGCAGCTGCTAACACCAGCGCTGTTTTACCTACGCCACCAATGCCATGTACTGTAATCATGTGAGCGCCATGCACCGAGGAAAGGCGTTCTAATAGCTTTTTCATATCTGCCTCCCGACCAATAAATTGGGTGTAAGTCGGTGCTGGCAAATTGTGGGGGATGTCACGGCGTTGGATAGCAGCTACAACAGACCCTCTACGATAACCATGTTTTTCCAGAACATAGACAAGATTACTGGACTTAATACTTTTATTTGCTTCTCCTGTCAAAACTTCAATATCCCGATAGATATTGCTTAACCCTGCTCTGACAGCTGCATTTTCTTTGTGCAAATCTTGACCAATCTTTTTCAAGCTGTACCCACAGAGTAGCCCAAGTAACAGGTCTTTCCTAGTACTTTGTCTGTAACGCTTTTGAAGCGTAATCTCCAAATTAGTCAGTAGTCGGTCTATCTCCCAGTCCTGCAAAATCTTGCGATTCCAACTTTTAGGTAAATTCCAATCTTCTGACTGACCTGGCATAAATATCACCCAATAAATTCGTCATCAATGTGGCGTTAGCAACATTTTAACGAACAAAAGTTTGACAAATTAGTAACATTTTTTTAACAGTGTTAACTCCTGTCTTAAATTTAACCAGTAAGCTAATTTATAAGTTTATTTTTTGTCTCTAGTAAGTAGAGGCTGCCGACTATATCGCCTTCTAGTCTCTAAACTTTGCCAGATGATTTTTTCACCAATTACCCAATAAAACTATGACAAATAAAACACTTAACGTTCTAAATCTCTTGTTGGGACTAAAACAATCCCGACGTTATTTTCCAGAAGAAAAACAAGTCTGTGTCTTCAATAAACGTCCCATATTATACCGAGGCTTTTCGCCAAACTCTGCACAAGAATCAATCAATGAACTCCAAGAGCGACTGCAAGCTCAGGGTTTTCTCTCAACTATTAGTGGTAAATTTGACTTAGAAACAGAAGAGGCTGTAATTAAATTTCAGAAAGCTAATAATCTTCAGGTAGATGGAATCGTAGGGCCACTAAGTTGGTCTTGCCTTTTCTATCCAAAGCTTTACCGCAATCAAAAAAATATGTCTCCAAAGTTACACGATGCAGTTAAAGAACTGCAAATTATTCTCAATGAAGAAGGATTTTTTAAAAAAGAACCTGACGGGTATTTTAGTCGTGAAACTGAGAGAGGCGTTAAACGCTTTCAAAGAATTTATGGACTCAAAGATGATGGTATTGTTGGCGCTGCAACTTGGGCTGTACTTTTGGGGATGCGACAAAAAATAGAGAACAACAGCTTTCTCCAGTTAGTTTATTTTCTACCACCTCAATCCTGGTTTTTATGGGAGCAGTTTTTAATGATCTCGTTCATTATGCTGGGTATTTATTATAGCCCCATACCTGGAGATGAACCTAAATGGAATACAGCCTTAGCAACTGCCTATGGGCTTACCTGTATAGTGCCTTTTCTCTTGGAGTGTTTACCTTTGAAGCCATCGAAGCAGACTAGCTTACCGCTTTTACAATACGCTCCTTATGTGTTGACTGGTATCTTTTGGAAACCAATTATCAATTTCATGGGGGGATTATTTAATTAAGCATTTGGTAGTTAAATAAATGATCAGCGATGTCTACGACAGGCTACGCCTATGCTATTTTATGTTGTGTCTAATTTTCGGGTTGTGCTTGTAAAAAATTGCGATCGCTTCAGGCGGGTATGCGATCGCACTTCTGGGCATCAGCTTTTACCTTATCCCCCGATTTGTATAGGGTTGAGGCTGTAAACCCGCCATTTGTTTTTTCGCAGGTGTAAAAAAACCAAAATTGAGGAACGCCAGAGATGGGGTTTACTCCTGATTTTGTATAACTCTTGGCGTGAAATACCGAAGTGATGCTCTAGCTGATCAGTTGACCATTCATAGCTTTCAACAAGTGGAAAAGCTGGCTGCCAACCGTGCAAAGTTTTTTTAAGCAACTCAAGTTGAATTGCTTCTTGCTGTAAGTTATTGTGACGCATATTAAATTATCCTTGAGCTTATTGGTTTACTTGCTATTCACTAGTTTTGTTCGTCTTCTAAAATTTGAATAGTTGTAGTTGTGTAACTAGTTGAACGTGCAACCGTTGAACAAGGTTGATCATAGAGGGTTATCCGCAGTGCCAAGAGCCAAAAAGAATAAGGAAGCTGGAGAAGTATTTAAGAAATTACTCAAAGAAAAAGAGTTTAGCCAATACAAACTTGAGCAAGTAACTGGTCTGGATAAAAGTGTCATTAGCAAGATAGCAACTGGACAGACTGCTAACCCTACACCAACCACGCTTGAAAAAATAGCAGCTGCGTTGCAGATTGAACTGGGTGAACTGACAAGAATCTTTGCTCAATCAACTGTGCAATCTCAGCACTCAGCCACAAACATTGAGCCTCAAGAGTCAGTCTCAGAGATACCAAGATCCAACAATTCTGATTTTGTGGGGCGTGAGGAAGCGATCGCAGACCTCGATGAACTAGTTAACAAAGGTGCAAAAGTTATTCTAATTCACTCAGAGGGTGGTATAGGTAAAACAACCTTGGCTACAAAATGGTTTGAGCTTCAAGGTTTAGAATATCTTGATCTGCGTGTAGGAACTACACCCCAAAACCTCAACTCATTAGAAGATTGGGTTAGCGTCACGCTCAGATATCATTTTAAAGAAAATCCAGAACAAGATTTTATGACTTTGATGGAGCAATTTAAAAGCAAGCTCCAAGAGCATAGAATCGGCGTGTTAATTCATCATCTTGAATTTGCTTTAATAAATGGTGAATTCATAAAATCACATAATAGTAACTATATAGAACTATTAACAGTACTAGCTCATCAAAGTGTGCAGTCAGTCACCCTAATCACAAGCTGTGAGTTACTGCACGAACCCGACTTAATCAAGCTGAAAAATTTTCAATATTATTGGCTAAAAGCGTTGGAATATAAAGCTTGGGAGGATTATTTTGTTAGTTTCAACATTACTATAGATACTGATGCTCTTTATGAAATAAATCGAGCTTATGGCGGAAATGCCTTTGCTATGTCTCTCCTGAGTCCTGAAATTTTAAAGGAATCACAAGGAAATTTAAAAGTTTACTGGCAGGATAATCGTGATTATCTATTGAGGCATCCAACTTTAGAAAATCTAGAAAAACTTGTTCAACGCCAGTTTGACAAACTTCAACAAGATAATCCCCAAGCCTATAAACTTTTATGTCGCTTAGGATGTTACCGTTATCAATATACTCCTGTAATATCTGAAAAAGGAATTTTTTGCTTACTTTGGGATGAGCAAAATGAGCGAAAGAAACTCCGATTTCTCAGGGATTTAAAAAACAGAGCTTTAGTGAAGTTTAACAGTGAAGGATACTATTTATATGAACTTATCCGCCAAGAAGCGATAGAAAGACTTAAATTAACAGATGATTGGAAACAATCTCACGGTAAAGCTGGAATATTTTTATCTACATTAATATCTGAAAATTGCAAAACAATTATCCCAAAAATTACTTGCACGAAAGCGAATGATACTCAAGAACAAATGTATCTAAATATAGAAAATGCAGAAATAGTAGTAAAACAAGAACTTACTAAGCAGGAAACTATTGCCTTAGAAATTGTTTATCATTCTATGGAGTTTTATGGTGCAGGTTGTTTTGAGGACTTAAGACAAGAGCCAAATTTATTAAACAATGTTTTTTTTCAAGCTATCAGAAATATGGTTTTGGAATATATTGATTGTTATAGTAACTTAGGGATAGTACTTTATAAATTTGCATTAACTACACACAGATTAGGAATAATTGACGAAAGAGAAGGAAAACTTATAGAAAGTAACAAAGAATTTGAATACTGCCAAAGGAGTTTTAAAGTAAGCCAAGATTTTTTTCAAACAGCTTTAGTGATTGCAACAAGAGTTAAAGAAGATAAATTAATGATTAACGTACTTCTCTCTTTAGCTTGTTGTCATTATTTTAGGGGAATAACCTTACACGAGCTAGGAATATTTTTACATCAAATTATAAAAAATAATGAAAGTAAAGAAGCTTTTGGGGAAAGCAAAACAAGCTTAAATAAAGCACTAAAAATACTTACTAAACTGCCATTTGAGCAAAAAAGAGAGGAAGTAAAAAAAGCAATTCATAGTCTAGAAATAAGTGAAAAATCTTGCTGCACATTCATAGCAAGATTTTTGATTGAATTAGCATAATTGCAACTAGGAAGTTTGACAGATACGATCGCACATCGAAGACACCCTACTCTTACCCATCGTAAATCTGAATCAAACAAAGGCGGGTGCGGGGGTTGAACCCGCGAATCCCCACAATGGTGGAGACGTAACCGATAACCCTAAATTCTTCGGCCCCAAAAGGCAAGTTGCGAACAAGGATAACCCGCCATGAAATACGAAGGATAAAGTGTTTCACCCTTTACCCTTCAGCAATATCTACAACTCACCTGTAGCTAGCATCTGGATGATCCGAGGTGTACCTGGGTCGAACCCTGCCAAATCCCAAGATAGCGAATCTTCAGGATCTACCAAAGTAATTTGGTAAGGTGTCAAGGTGACATACACCGCCTTGACGTTAGGATTTACCTTTTTGCGATACTCCTTCAGCGCTTGACTTGGATGCTTATACCCGGCCCAGCTTTCCGAGTCAGTCCAAAAGCAGACTACATCAGCTTTGAACTTATTCTCAATCATCCAGTCGTAAGCTACAGACGCATCTGTTCCACCGAAGTTTTGCTTGCTAGCTTTGCGAACCGCAGAACTAAAACTATCTTTGCCACTGATACCTAATTCACGGAATTCTGTAGAAAAGCCGCGAATCATGTAGTTTTTCTCTGCTTTTGCTGTCACCAGTGCCATTGTGGTGGCAATTTCACAACAACTCAGTCCCATATCTGCAACCAAGCCACCCATAGAACTAGAAACATCCACGGCGTGCATAAAGACTTTACCTGTGGGTTGCACAACATCAAAAGACAGTTCAACTGCCTTTTCTAAAATGTCCACAATCCGAGGAACTGGATTCCAAGTCTTTTTACTGCGTCCTAATGTTCCACCAGATTTATAAGTCTTGAGTGCTTTCAAAACATCAATCGGATGGATGCGACCTTTACGCAGATGTTCCTTGTTGTTAAGAACTGCTTCCACTCGCAGCAAATTGTCGCTTTCATCGGCTCGCAACACACCTAGTTCAGTTAAAGAACCCAGGTTACGTAACATTGCACTTATTGGCATTTCCTGAAATAGCAACTGCCAAGCAAGCTTGTCCATTTTGCCCACAGGTGCAGCCATTTCGTGGGTTAAGCGTCCTTGAGAAATAGCTTCATGGGTTTGGGTAGGATTCCGCTTCAGCCACTCGTACCACCAAATCTGCGCTAACGCCTCTGAGGGAATGTCTGTTGGCAATTCTTCCCAGCCTCTAACTACCCATTCAAATAGTTGACGGTGATTTTCTGTAGGTGGTTTGACATGGAACAACCGCAACGCATCTCGGTGAGAGAAGCCTTGACGCTGTTGATATTTCAACAGTTGATAAGCTAAACCCTTGACATCTTCCCTTGAAAGCCAAGTTTTACCAGCTTCCCGCACGACTTTGCCAAATCCCCGCAGAGATTTGGTGTAGTTCAGCCATTCGTAGAAGTGGCTACCAGTGCGAACAACTTGCAGGAAGATTTCACCAAAAGCCTGTTTTGCTTCTGGTGCTTCACCCATAGACATTAGTACCAAAGCTAATATAGGCGCACTGTTGTTGATGGCGCGTCCATCGCTAGCATATAAAATTTCTTCCGCTACACGACCGGGATTTTCGGCAACAGCAAGTCTTACAACTGTTACAAAATCCTCAGTTAATTCCTGTTTACCAGCGTAGTAAGTGCTTTTTGCTGTGCCAACCAACAAACAACGGCGCAGCATTTTCCAAATACCAGCATCAAACATCCAGCCGCCGGAACGCCCCTGAACCATTTCTGCTTCTCGTCCGGGGATAGGTTGATTTTGAGGTGTAGTTGTCTTCTTTTTAGTGAAAAAGTTATAATTCATCGCTTCATCTCCCGGCCCTTGCGGGCAAAAATGAAAGGTGGCAGAGCAGGATTTGAACCTGCGACATCCGGCTTAAGAGGCGATAACCCTAATTCGTCGGCCTTCTCAGGCAAGGTGTGAACAAGGATGTTTTTCGGCGCTCTACCAACTGAGCTATCTGCCACATGAAAATTTTGGACTTCGGCTACGCTCAGTCGAACGATTTTGGATTAAATTTAATCCAAAATTATTTGGTGTAGCGGAGCGGGATTTGTAGCTTGCTTCCCGTAGGGTACCCGCGACCTCCCGCTTGGCAGGCGATAACCCTTGATTCGTCGGCCTTTTCAGGCAAGGGTGAATAAGGATATTTAGGCGCTCTATCCACTACATATAAAGTTATGAATTAAACATTTAAAATTCGTGACTCAGCACTGAATTTGGTGTAGCGAAGTAGGATTTTTACCTACACCTCCAGAAGTTTGATCGAGGGTGTTTAAGTTATATACGATAACCCTTGATACGTCGGCCCTTCCGGGCAAGGTGGGCGCTCTGTCATTTGAGCTATCCGCTACTGGCGCAAGTTAACTCTCTGGTGAAAGTTGACTTGTATTATTAATGTAGTATATGTATTATTTGTTGTCAAGGGACTGACAATTTAAATTTATAGAGTTGTTGGTTGAGTTAAAAACCTTCTTTTTTCTCTGGGTAAAAACTTTTGCGCGTAGTTTACCGCCGTAGGCATCGCAGACTAATAAGAGAAGTTCCATCAATAGGCTATAACACCTACTAAGTAAAGCTTTTGCCGGCAAATTTGCCGTAACTTTGCCAAAAGATACAAAAAAGTGTCACAATTTTTGCCAATATATATAATATTATTTCCACAAATTCACTTGGCAAAAATCGGCATGAGTGAAAAACCCATAGAAGACAACGGCAAGGCTTTTCTCGTTCTACTTTTGCCCATCTCGTTTTTGATTATTTTCCTGGTTGCTACCTGGAGAATTTTGCTAGCGCTAATCGTGCTGGCAATTGGCTTCAAGATTTGGCAGGAATATCAATGGCAACAGTGGACTATACGAGTTAACCCAATTTTTCATCAGTTGGTTCGAGAAAATCACGGCAGACTTACGCCTATGGACTTGGCAATCAAGGGCAATTTTCCGGGAACAACGGCAAAACGCTACTTGGATGGTAAAGCCTCGGAATTTGGTGCCAGTATAGTCAATTCCGAAGAAGCGGGCCAGTCTTATTACTTTATAACTGCCAGCATTCTCGGCAATATTCTTGACAGTAGTGAGCCTGTCAAAGAACTTCCGGCTCAACCAGTTACTAAAACTGCGCGATCGCTCCTAGCACCACCACCAACAACACTTGAGGAGGAAGAAACAGAAACTGAATCAATACCACAGCCAACCCTAACCCATGAGGAAGCTAAACGATCGCTGGAAAAACAGTTAATTTTTGGCTCTCTGATCCAATCTGAACTTGCCAAACGACTAAATGTCTATTCCAGCACGGTTTATAAACGACGAAATGATCCAGAGTTTCCTGAATGGAGTCGCAGTAAAGACCCTGATGGTATTGCATGGACATACTCAGAAAAAACTAAAGAGTTTTTCCCAGTAGAAGAAGAAGGCTAAAACAATTCGTAATTCGTAATGGGCTACGCCCCGCTACGCTAACGTAATTCGTAATTAGAATTTTTGAATTTTTGTTTGTAAACCTACAGCTTCGTTGATGGAATTGAATCCGTTTTGTTCTAGCTTGGAAAGTAAACCTGCTAGAATCCGGCGTACCATCAGTGGGCCTTCGTAAATCCAGCCGGTATAAACCTGGATCAAACTAGCGCCAGCAGTAATTTTTTCCCAAGCATCCTCTAGGGAAAAAATGCCACCAACGCCAATAATTGGGATTTGTCCTTGGGTTTGCTGCCAAATAAAACGAATTACCTCAGTAGAGCGATCGCGCAATGGTTCACCGCTAATTCCGCCAGCTTCTTCTTGAGGTGATTTGCCAGTTTGGTTAATTACCTGGGTTTTGAGTCCATCACGGCGGATGGTGGTATTGGTGGCGATAATTCCCGCCAGTTGGTAGGTTTTAGCCAAAGAAATAATGTCAGCGATCGCAACCCAATCTAAATCTGGCGCTATCTTGACAAAAATTGGTTTATGTGTAGTGTTTTCTTGTTGTAATAAATTCAAGATGGCACTGAGCATAGAAGCATCTTGGAGCGATCGCAACCCCGGCGTATTCGGAGAAGAGACATTAACAACAAAATAATCTCCTAAATCCTTGAGTAGGCGAAAACTATCGAGATAATCTTGTGCGGCTTCTTCTAGGGGAGTTACCTTAGATTTACCCAAATTTATCCCTATGGGTATTAAGTTGGTAGACTTCTGTTTTTCCTGTGCCAAACGGGCCGCCATTGCTGCTGCACCAAGATTGTTAAAGCCCATACGATTGAGAGCGGCTTTATCCAACGGTAAGCGAAATAAACGGGGACGCGCATTTCCTGGTTGTGCGTGAAAAGTTACAGTTCCTAGTTCTGCAAAGCCAAAACCCAGATTAGACCAAATACCAGCAGCGACTCCATCCTTGTCAAACCCAGCTGCTAATCCTACGGGATTTGGGAAGTTTAGCCCAAATAAATTTTGTTCTAGGCGTGAATCATACAGACATAAAGATTTTTGTAGGCGTTGGTTTGCCCAACTAGTAGGGGTTTGTGATAGCCAGCTAAAACTGCGAATCGTCTGCTGGTGTAACCATTCCGGGTCTGTTTTTACCACATTGAACAAAAGCGGACTAATTGCAAATTTATAAATATCCATTAGCTTTTATAAAGAAAAACTCAGAAGTCATAAGTCAGAACTCACTCTGTAATTCTGTACAAGTGGGTAATGAGTATTGGTCAAAACCTTACCCAGAAGTAAAATTAGGATGATTACAGTTCAGGTAGAACAGGAAGTAACTCAGCAGGATCGGATGACCGTCATCCAAATGATTCGCCAGTTCAATCAACATTTTTTTACGTCGTCTGAGTGGCAACCTGTAGCAGTTTTTGCACGAGATGAATCAGGCTTGATTGTTGGTGGGGTTCTGGGTGAAATCGGTTGCGATTGGCTTTATATAAGAGTCCTAGTTGTTCAAGAAGACTTACGCGGCAAAGGGATTGGAAGCAATATCCTTAAAATTGCTGAAAAAGAAGGTCAAAAGCAAAACTGTGTAGGGGTTCATCTTGAGACATTAGAGTTTCAAGCTAAGGAATTTTATGAATCTCAAGGCTACACTGTATTTGCTTTTCAAGAAAACTACCCGATTGGGCATAAAAGATACTTCATGCAAAAGTTATTTAATCTGAGTTAAACATTCAGGAAGCAGTAAGCAGCTATTTTAAGTTGTATATTTCAAACTGCTAGAGAGAGGCAAAAATGCAAAGACACGGAAATGAAATTTGAATGACAATTAGCTTAACCGCCTATTAAGCTGTTCCGGTTCAATAATTAAACACTTATGGCGATATTACTCAGGGTGGTTTTCTGGGCATCTTATATATTACAAGTTATGTTAACCAATAAATCAGATGGGGCAGCCGCAAAAACCTATAGCCGCCGAACAGCAGATCCTCTCTTTGGGGCGCGTCCTCCAGAGCCTCAGAGAAGAAGATGATGTTGACGTTCTGATTGAAACTACTATTTCTTATCTTAAAGAACAGTTTGAATACAAACTGATTTGGATTGCTCTTTACGATCGCCTGAATCACATATTATTCGGCAAAGGCGGTATTACACCGGATCGTGACACGAGCTTTTTATACCAAAAGGTTGTTCTCAGTCCTGGGGATTTATTAGAGCAAGTGGTGATTGAACAGCATCCCTTGGGCATAGCTGATTTACAAACTGAGATCCGCGCCGCCGAATGGCGAAAAATTGCTGAAAAATTGCAGATCCAAGGAACGATTCTTTTACCAATTCGCTATAAAGACCGTTGCTTAGGTTTGCTGTTACTGGGTTCAGAACGCTGGGGCTATCTACTAACAGGGGAAGCAAAAGCACGTTTGATGATGGTGTTAGGTGAATTGGGGGCAGTGCTTTATCAACAAGACATCCATAAGCAGCAAAAGCAAACCAAGCGAATCGATGAGCCATTATTAGAATTGCTTGAAAATTTACGCACCCTGAATAACCTTAATCAAAGGCTGGAAGCAGGAGTGCAAGCAACTCATAAATTTATTTCTCCTAGCCGGACAAATGTTTACTGGTTTGAGAGGGAAGGACGCTACTTTTGGTGTCGGATGAGCAATCAGCTTGTCAAAATTGATCGCAATTCCAGCACTCAGCAAGCGGCAGGAATGACTGTACAAGACTTGAGTGACTTTTATTATGCTTTGGCAGTGAACCAAATTGTTTCAATTGGTGATGCACGGAGTTCTTTGAAAAGCCATTTTACGGCAAAATTACTGCAAAAGCTGAAAGTGCGATCGCTCCTAGCCGCTCCGATCATCTGGCAAAAGAACTTGCTCGGTTTTCTGGCCGTAGAAAGCAATGAACCTCGAATCTGGACGGAGGCAGACAAAAATTTTGTTCAGGGTGTGGGTGGTTTAATCTCCCTGATTGCTCCTAACGAAAGTACGGAAAGCACTATTAAACAGATTCAAGAAGATGCCCAACTGACTAGTCAAGTTGCCCAAGGTATCTATAGCGAACATGAACTTCAGGAAACTTTACACAACTGTGCTAAAAAAGTTTTAGCTCGACTAACAGCCACCCGTTTTTTGCTGTTGCAGTACGATCCTGAACAGAATAATTATCAATTTATTTACCAAAGTCAGCCTCAAAATCGCCGACCATTGACATTTAGCCTGAATATTCTCAAAGAGTTAGATGGGAAGCTTTTGCAACGTTCAACTGAAGCGGTAGAAATTGAAAATTTAGATGAAGATTTACGCTTTTTTAACTGGCGACCCTTGTTATTAGAAAATGGAGTGCGATCGCTACTTATTTGTAAATGCACTAACGGTACTATCCCAACAGCACTTTTAGTCATCACTCACGAAACCTATCGTTCTTGGACAACTCTCGAAAAAGAGTTACTGTGGGCTGTTAGTCAACAGATAGGTGTGATTGTTCGTCAGTGGCAATTACACAACCGCACTACCCAGCAGCAAAAAACTTCCCAGGCGTTTGAGCAATGCTTAAATATCTTGACGCAAACCCAGAACAGCAAAGTTGAGGTCAATAAAAAGCATTTAGAACATACAGCACTCGAACAAATAGCATCAATTCTGGGTTGTCCCCTGGCGTTACTGTTATCTTGGTCGCCCGGTGAAAATTTTGCAGAAATTATTCCTGGAGTGGTTGAAAATAGTCAATTTGGGATTTTTTCCGATGCCTCTATTCCTATCCAGTCTGAAGCCTTAATTCAGTGGGCACTGGTTACGGAGAACTACCTGACTTTGAAGGTGGATAATTTACCGTCGGAAACTCGAAAATGGTTGAATACTCCAGATAAAGGTCAAATTTTGGTGATGGCATTACGTACTAATGCTGATTATGAAATCACAGGTGTAGTGTTATTAGCAGACTATCAAGAGCGTCGCTGGTCACAACAAAACCTGAATGCGATCGCCACGCTGATTTCTCAATTAGCTTGGTGGCGTCGTCAAAAGCAAATTAACCGACTTTTAGAATCCACAACAGAGGAATTACGACAACTCAACTGGTACAAACATCGTCGCCTAGAGGAAATCCAAAGAATAACGGCGCTATCCCTGAAACAAATACATGATTTGGGTATTCCTGCGAATGAACTGACTCAGATGCGCTACCAGCTATTGCTAAGACAATTAGACCACACAGCCACTTCCATGAGTGGAATGCTAAAACTTGAGAACTGGCAGCTACATATCAGTTGGGAAACTATGCCCATAGCCAGTTTACTCAAGCGATCGCTCGAACGCATCGATAATTTGCTCAAACAACAAAAGTTGTGGATTGGTGTACATGGCTTGGGACAAACAATTGAGGAGCAAGAATCAGCAAAGAATTCTCCATTAGCCAGAGGCGTTCCTACTTCCAGCCCTCAATCTGCAATGGCGATCGCTGGTGATATTGTCAAAATTGAATTAGTTATCCATGAATTATTGGTTACTGCCTGTAACCGTTCTCCAATTGGCGGCAGAATTGACATTTGGTGTCGTCGTTTAGATGCGTCAAAACCCTCAGAGGCAAAGTATTCTTCTACAAGTGGAGGGGGTGAACAGACATCACTGGAACTGTCGATTACATACAACGGTGCGATCGAATCACAGCTACTAACAGAACTACATGACAATACACCCAAAGATATACTTGCTCCCTCCAACCTCGACCAACCCCCAGCTTTACATCTGCTAATCTGCCAAAACCTCATGCAGGAGTTAGGAGGAGAGTTGAATTTTTATCAATTACCAGATAATCGGGTAGTTAGCCGTTTGCTGTTGCCGTTAGTTGGTCATGATTCTTAGTACGATTTTTCAAAATTCTCTCTTTACTTAAAAAAGTTACTTGGGAGCCAAAGCAAATTACCTACAGTAGCATATACTCAAAAAATAATTCTCAGGAGAGATTGACATAATATTTGTTTTTCCAAACTATTCTCCCTTCATAGCAAACTGGTTATAATTATCTTCCATCTCTCTCAATACAGTTCGGTTAAGATCCCCCCGCCTACGGCGACCCCCTTAAAAAGGGGGTAAATAGGAGGAAAAGCCCCCCTTTTTAAGGGGGGTTGGGGGGATCTCCGAGAGCCAAACAATACTAACCGAACCGTATTGCCATCTCTCTTAGAAATCAAATTCTCATATACACAGCATTTATATGGGGCGTGTTCGTTCTAAATCTGACCTACCTACAAAAATTTGTCCGGTATGTCAACGTCCTTTTACATGGCGTAAAAAGTGGCAAGATTGCTGGGACGATGTGAAATACTGCTCAGAACGTTGTCGTCGTCGGCGTTCTGAAGCTCAAAATGAAACTAATCGCAACACAGACGCAAATAGCGCAGGGGATTAATGGAGTTACAGGTGCAACCTAAATTAATTATTCATGGGGGAGCTGGTAGTTCTCTCCACGGTAAAGGCGGATTAGAGGCCGTGCGCCGATCGCTCCATACAGTAATAGAAGAAGTCTATTCTCTGCTATTGTCAGGAGCAACTGCTTCTGAGGCGGTGGTACAGGGTTGCAAAATGCTCGAAGATAACCCCCGCTTTAATGCTGGTACTGGTTCAGTACTACAATCTGATGGTCAAATTCGTATGAGTGCTTCCCTAATGGATGGGGTATTAGGGCGGTTTAGTGGTGTAATTAATATTTCACGGGTGAAAAATCCCATTGAGTTAGCACAATTTTTACAAAACTCGCCAGACCGAGTGCTATCAGATTTCGGATCGGCTGAGTTGGCGCGAGAAATGCAACTTCCCAGCTATAACGCTTTAACTGATTTGCGGTTACAAGAGTGGATGCAAGAGCGCCAGGATAATTTTAAAAGCACAATGGCTGGCGTGGTAGCAGAACCCGAACTGCTTGAAACCAGCAATGCTGGACGCGGAACCATCGGCGTAGTAGCTTTAGATGTCTCTGGTAGGCTAGCTGCTGGCACTTCTACTGGTGGTAAGGGATTTGAGCGGATTGGAAGAGTAAGTGATTCTGCGATGCCAGCAGGTAATTACGCTACTAGTAATGCTGGTGTTAGCTGTACTGGCATTGGGGAAGATATCATTGATGAGTGTTTAGCTCCCCGGATTGTGGTACGTGTCACTGATGGTATGTCGCTGAAGGAAGCTATGCAGCGTTCCTTTGGAGAAGCACACCAGAATAAACGAGATTTAGGAGCGATCGCTTTAGATGCTAGTGGAGCGATCGCTTGGGGAAAAACTAGCGAAATCTTACTCGCCGCCTATCACGACGGCGAAAAAGTTGGTGACACCTTGGAATGGAATGATAGTGAATTGATTGGCTATTGCTGAATAAATTCTAGCGCCTGAGTTAAGATTTCTTCCTGGTCAACCATTGCGGCTAATTCTTGGGCTTCATAACGCCCCTCAAAAGCTTCTAGCGCCGCTCTTTTCAGTGCCACTTGATATCCTTGTTCCAGAATATCGATTAATTCTGCTTGATTCAAGTAAAAGCCACCGGATTTGCGGCGCTTGTTTATTTTGTTGATTTCACGCACCGTACTTTCTATCGAAACATCCCAAGAGCGGGTAGAACGTTTTTCGGCCTTTTGTTTAATTAAATGGATGAGCAGAATTACGCCATAACTATCAATTTTATTGATTTTGTCACTGAGGCTCATTTCTTCTAACTCATCCACCAACAGCAACGCCTCATGGATTTTGCCTTGTTCTAGAAATTGCCTAAGTTCTAGCAGTTCTTCCATGTTATTTTTTGAGATTTTGGCTTCACTACTAATCTAGCTAGATTAGACATCTTGCAAAAATCCTGGTTTATGCTCTCAAACCATAGATCAACCGCGATTAATATCAACGAAGGCAGAAGGCAGGAGGCAGAAGGGAAACCTCTCCCATAAAGGGAAGAGATGAAACGGACGAATATGTTCTCGTGCTAGGCATCGCACTTCGTGCCGCAACGCTTTCGCAAAGAATGTTTTTAATTTTTCGCCCACAAAGGGCGAGGTTTGTACCTTTTCTTCCTTCTGCCCTCAGCAAGAACTGCCTTTCTTCTATCAATGAATTATTTATGTTGATCTTTGGTTTCATTTTCAACACTTTTCCTTTGCCAAGCTGGTTTCACAACCTGACGACTACGGGCAATCACCAGAGAATCATTAGGCACATCTTCTGTGACGGTAGAACCAGCTGCAATGTAAACATCATCTCCCAAGGTGATTGGAGCAACTAAAACGCTATTGGCTCCAGTTTTCGTGCGATCGCCTATTTTGGTACGGTGTTTCTTCACGCCGTCATAATTGGCAGTAATTGTACCAGCACCAATATTCACCTGATTGCCGACGACGGTATCACCTATATATGACAAATGTGCTGCATTAGTGCGATCGCCTAACTGGGTATTTTTTAATTCCACAAAATTCCCCACACGACAACCAGCACCGACTTCTACGTGACCGCGCAAATGAGTATAAGGGCCGATTCGGCTTCCTGCCTGCACAGTGCTATCTGTTACTACTGAATACTGCACCGTGACATTTTCAGCCAACTGACTATTTTCAATTAAACTTCCTGGCCCAATATGACTTCCTGTTTGAATCACCGTATTTCCCCGCAGGTGAGTTTGGGGTTCAATAATTACATCTGGATGTAATTCCACAGTTTCATCAATGGTGATGCTTGTGGGGTCGATGAGGGTGACACCTGCTAGCATCCATTTTTCCTTGACTCGTTTTTGCAAAATCTCGTAAGCTGTTGCCAATTGCAGGCGATCGTTGATGCCGAGAATTTCTTGGTTATCTTCCACATTCACCGCCATCACTTGTCCCACCTGAGTGACGGCATCAGTGAGATAGTATTCTTTTTGGGCATTGTTTGCCTGAAGGTGGGGAAGCACCTTTGCCAAATCTGGCCAACGGAAGCAGTAAACTCCAGCGTTAATCCGCTGATTTTGTCTTTGAGCAGCAGTACAATCTTTGTGTTCGACCATAAGCTGCACGATATTTTCATCGTTACAAAAAACTCGCCCGTAGCCCGTGGGGTCTGGTAGGTACGAGGTAAGAATGGTGGCAGCATTCTGATTTTGGGCGTGAGTTTGTAACATCTGCTGGAGAGTTTCGCTGCGTATCAACGGTAAATCGCCGTTAAGTATCAGCAAATCCCCTGTGTAATCTTCCAAGTGTGGAAGTAATTGCTGGATGGCATGACCGGTTCCCAGTTGTACAGTCTGTTCAACAAACTCTAAGTTGGGAATTGAATGCATGGCGGTTTGCACTTCTTCGGACTGATACCCGACAATTACGATTCGTCGTGAGGGCGAAAGTGGTTCTACACTTTCGATAACTCTCTCGACTAGCGATCGCCCACCCAAAGAATGTAAAACCTTGGGTAAGCGTGATTTCATCCGTGTGCCGCGTCCCGCCGCTAGAATTGCTACAACTACCATAATTAGCTATCAGCTATCAGTGAAATTATGATTAATGCTGCTGGTACTTTAAGATGCAGGCTCAAATCATACCAAGCTAATCATAGAAGACTGAAATATACAATGAGTCAGGATTATACCAATTTTTGCTCATTAGGGCAGCTATAAATACCCCTATTCCTGACAGCATCGAATAAACTGTGCAAATTGCTGCATTAGTTTGGGATTACGCCAACCAGAATTAGCTTCTTCTAGCATCACTGAAAGTGCTTCTTCTGTGGTGAACGCTATTTTGTAAGGTCGTTCGCTACTTAAAGCATCGTAAATATCAATTAATTGAAATACTTGTGCCAGATAGGGAATATCATCCCCCTTGAGTGCATCAGGGTAGCCTGAGCCATCCCAGCGTTCGTGGTGATGACGAATAATGGGAATTACACCCCGCATACTGCGTAGTGGCTGGCAGATTTTTTCTCCAATCAAAACGTGCTGCTTCATGACCTCCCAATCTTTGGCTGTGAGTTGGTCTTTTTTCAGCAGCACGGCATCGGGAATACCCACCTTACCGATATCGTGGAGATAACCACCCCACATCAAATCTCGAATTTGGTAGCGTGAGAGGTTGAGGTATTCACCAAAAAGTTGTCCTAGTTTTACCAGACGTTCACAATGGTTGCCTGTATTAGGATCGCGGCTTTCAATCGACATAGCAATGGAAAATAGTACTTGTTCAGCATGGTCTAAATCTTCGTTTAGACGCTTCTGCCGTACCAAGGACTTCACACGTGCCGCCAACTCTACACGGTCAAAAGGTTTGGTGAGAAAATCATCTGCCCCAACTTCAATTCCCCGAATACGCGATCGCCTGTCATTTAACGCTGTAATAAAAATCACTGGGATTAGCCTAGTCTGCTCATCTTGTTTTAGCAATTGGCAAACTTCAAATCCATCCATTCCTGGCATCATCACATCCAGCAAAATCAAATCTGGTTGTTTTTGAGTTACCAATCCTACAACAGTAGAACCTCTGTCTGCCTCAATGACTTCGTATCCTTCCATCCCCAAGAGGGCAACAGCAGTCATCCGACTGGCGGCATGATCGTCAACTACTAAAACCTTCGGCGGATCTAAATCAAACCCATTCACTTTAGAACCTTTGACTTGTAGTGTTCTAGAGACCAATGAATTATCACCACGATTAATATCAGATTTTATCCAAGAAAATACTGCTTCTCTATCTTCAAGCATCAGGTCTTCCTGAGATAAGCCTAAAGAATAAGCCTCCACATTATTCTGCGATCCTACAACATGATTTGAACCAATACTCTTTACTGTGCTAATGGGGTTTGACTCACTAACAATTTGTTCTGTAAAGCCTGTATGGTTGGATTTCCATTGAATCACAAAGGCACTCCAAATTTTTGCACAAGTTAACGTGTCAGATTTGAAAAAGAAATTTAATATCTGAATGTATCTGAGCTAGAGTTTTCATAGGGATTATGCATTATTTCAAGCTGCCTATCTGACTTTTTCGCAGCATGTATATTTTATCTTATGAACAATGAATGTCTTATTGTCAAATTTTTTGCTTCTAATTCTAGTATGATAACTTTTCACAATTCTTAAATCAGGCTTTTCACGGATATTTTTTAAAGAAAATAGCGCCAAAAAGTCCTGTATTTGGTTACTTTATATCAAAGTTAAGGGTTTTTAGTTAGAAGTCTTATAGTAATGATTAAGTATACATATTTTTACTTACTCAGTTATTGCAATACTTAAAGATGCTTGAAGGAAATGTAAAATTATATACTACCACGAATTAAATTTATTTGGCTCTAAGCTCGACTTTATCCATTTTTTTCGCAATGCGATACTTCTGCGGAGTAGTTGCATGAACGCTATCGTTGAAACCTTTGTGGGACTGTCGTTTTACTTTTTTAAGTTAATCGATAATTTGTGATGCAGAAAAAGTATTTGCCAAAAACCTTGGCTTTTTGGTGGATAAAGAAACCGAATTTTTAATTTTGGATAAAGTCGAGCTTAGAGGATGTTTGAAACATTAGGGGCTGAAGAAATAGTTTGCAATTGCGTAGACGTAACCGTCGTAAATCTCGCAACTACAAATTACTTCCCATAAAATCCCTACCTTGTGTTCCCAATAGCCATCTTTTTTGCCAACGGGAGGTAGATTCGAGTGAAGAGGCTTGTTGCTCTTGTTGTCGCCGCATGATTATGACTTCGGTTGAATCGCTCAATCCAGGATCGCGATAGGGAATAGCAGCACGGGTTAGTAAGTGTTCTTTTTCGACTTGTGAGAGGGGAATAAATATTGAATGGTTTTGAGACTCACCACTTGCAGAATGGGTTGCCACAGTACCAGGCGATCGCCTACCCACCGGTGGGGTAGAAGCGATCGCTAAACCAGCAGACAAAAGTGCTGCGCGTACAGCAGCAGAACAAGAATAGGTGGCTAATAAACCATCTTGATGTAGACACAATGAGAGTTGTTTAATAAATTCAACAGTCCATAATTGGGGACACTGTGGTGGCGAAAAGGGATCGAGGAAAATTGCATCTGCCGAGAAATCCGACTGATATACCAGCGTGATCGTAGTTCTAGCATCACCAATTAGTAGCTTTGCTTTCAGGCGATCTGTTTGCACTTGATGCTCAAAAGCTAGCTGGGACAAGATTTCAATATAGTTACAGTTCCAATTGTCGAACAAGTGATGAGCGATCGCACATTGTGGCACTGCCGGATTCAGTTCTAAACCGATTACTTCAACATAACAACTGGGATTCACTGCCCAAATTGTCTGTAAAGCAGCAGCTGTGTTGTATCCTAGACCATAACAAATATCCAATAGTCGCAAAACTGGTTTTTTAGCAACTGTAGCCAGTTGAGTAGGTTCCACAAACTTGAAAAAACTCTCCTGCTTCGCTCCATAATGGCTATGAAAGGATTCACCAAAATCGTCAGAGACAAAGGTGAAAGAACCATCTGCTGTGAGCTTAGGTGTAAAATTTTCTAAGTCTGACATCTTACAAAAAAACTAAATAATGACCAATGCCCAATAACCAATTTGTTATTTCACCAGCTTGGCTATTTGAACATCTAGAAGATCCGCAAGTTGTTATTGTTGATTGTCGCTTTTCTTTAGCCGATCCACAACTAGGACAACAACAGTACCAAACAAGCCATATTAAAGGGTCATATTACCTAGATTTAAATCAGGATCTTTCCAGTCCAGTGGGTAAGCATGGCGGGAGACATCCTTTACCTGAACCCAATGATATCGCTAACAAATTTGCAGCAATTGGGGTAAATTACCAAAAAACTCTGGTGGTAGCTTATGATGATTCGCGTTTTGCTTTTGCATCTCGTTTATGGTGGCTGTTACGCTATCTCGGACATGAACAAGTTGCGGTACTAAATGGAGGCTTTACTGGATGGCAAAAAGCTGGTTATCCGGTTACGGATGTCGTTCCTCAACCTCATATTGGTACGTTTGTAGCTCAAGTGCAACCAGAAAAACTGGTGGATATTAATGTGGTGAAAACCCGGAAAGATATTGACGAGGTAGTATTGGTAGATTCGAGAGAAAGCGATCGCTATCGAGGTGAACGAGAGCCAATTGATAAAATTGCCGGACATATTCCTGGTGCAGTCAACTATCCTTGGCAAGATGTTACAGACTCTTCCGGCTACCTACTCCCCCAAGAGGAACAACGTCGTCGATGGGAACAGCTAGAAACAGCCGAAGAAATCTTGGTTTATTGCGGTTCTGGTGTTACTGCTTGCGTAAATTTACTTTCTTTAGAATTAGCTGGCATTAACAAAGGTAAACTTTATGCTGGTAGCTGGAGTGATTGGATTTCTTATTTATAGTCATTTGTCATTGGTCATTTGTCATTTGTCATTGTTTTTTGACAAAGGACAAAGGACTAATTTCAAAATTGACCTAATTGCAAATTGTAATTAATGGTGAAGAACCAGCCATCAAAATCAATGTTTTCGGCGGTTGAACTACCTAAACTCATTCCAGCCTGTACATTCATATATGTGGTATCGGATATTCGGTAATTTAAGTGCCCAAATATCCGATGGAATTGGTCTTCTCGATCGCGCTGTGTAAAGTCTGAGAAGTTCACTTGGTAGTCAATACCAACCTGGAGAGGTTCTTGCAAATAGTAGCTAAGAGACACCCAAAAGGAATTGATTATCCGATCGCGACTTTGGGGGTCAGCAAAATTTACACTTAATTCATACAAGGTGTCTAGCGTTAATTTTGGAGTTAATGGATCTCGCCGTCCCAAAGATAGTTGTAGAGAATTCTCATTTAAAAAGCGATCGCCTGCTTTAAAGCTATCCAGGCGATCGCTGCTATTAGCATAAAATAGCTGTTGATTGCTCCAACTGAGTTCTCCATACATTCGCTGGGATAGCTGCTGGTAAACACTGAGATTGAATCTTAGCTGGTTGTAATGGTATTGTGACTGATTTATATAACGAATGAGATTACCATCTATTGAGCCGTTTAAAAAAGTCTTAGATCCCAAAGGTAAATATGCAGAGGATAGCGTCAGTCCAGAAATAATTAAACCATCTTCAATAGGATTATCATCTGAGGAGAAAATATTAGTGGTCTGGAAGTAACCGACACGGCCCTGTAGATAGCCTATGGGTTTAAACTTAGGTACGGGTTGTTCTATCGGTGGAAGAGGAGGCAATTCTAGGGGTCGTAACCGTATCCTTAACCCCAATTCGCGATCGCTATCAGACTCAGGGGATGATTTTGGCGATCGTAGAAGCTCTATTAGCCTCTCTAGTCTTTGAGAATAATTTATATCAGGTGTATTTAATAGTTCCTCTTTTGAATCTGAAGGAGATGTAGGCAAAACACTTGGCTGCGATTCTAGCGGTGGCGGGTCATTTTGCTTTTGAGTATTCCTAAATTCTTCGGTTGGATCTTGATCTGTTTGTGTAGTTTCGGGTGTTTGCTGTACCACATTTAACGGTATCTGGGAGTCTAAAGTTTCTGACTCATTCGACTGCTGGCACAAAGAGTTAATTACTCTCTGTCGCAATTTCTGACATAGCTGATCAGTTATCTGTGTACTTGCTAAATTTTTAGAACGCCAAATCTCTGTATTTGCAGATTTTGCCGCATCTACTCTAATGCAACACAAGCTTCCACCACTGGATGCTAACAAGATACAAAAAAACAAATTCTTCCAGTTTTTGAGTCGCATCTGTTAGATTGCGTTGATCGCATTTGGCCAATGTAGACCCACAAGCTGTATCAGAAGTTCCGACTCAGAAAATACAATTAAGTGCATTGATCTTAACCTTGTAAGTATATACTGAAACTACAAACTGATATTGCTGATTTTCGGATCATCTAAGATTTTTTTGCAAATCTGAGATAATTCGGTACTATTCATTCTGCTCAACTTTAGTGGGGTATTGTCCTAGAGTTACTTCATAACACATCCCTAAGAACTTCTTGTCCCTGTAACTGATCTGATTAGAATCGATAGTATGTAAGGTATTTCTCATTTAATTATTGATATCAAGTAAGTGGGTCGGTGTGAATATTTATCATCAGGTTCAGGCAGGAGGCAGAAAGCAGGATAGCGCAGCGTAAAGCCTTATCGACGAGAGGCTCCGCCAACGGCATGGCTTCTCTACGAGACGCTACGCGAACGCTTAGAGCGAGTCCACGAGCATCGGCAGGATGGAAGAGGGTTTTAGTTCACTTAACCTTTATTAACATAGTTTGGTTTTTTCAGATTTTCTACTTACTAACTTTGAAATTTGCAGTAGGCTTTCTTGTATAAAATGTCAATTTAAGGATAAAAACTTAAATAAACTAAACAAATGATTCATTTTGTCTATTAAATTTAGACTTAGATTAAAAATAAAGATAATTTTAACAAATAACTCGTTACAACAATTATCAGCAGTTTTAATCTTTAGTTTTTTGGTATTAGTTGAAGTTCACAAATTATCAAACTATGTTTTATAAATCATTTCCACTATTGGTGATTGGTTTATGGGGAGTTATAGTACTGCCTTTGCCAAATAGGGTAAGTGCCGTAACTCCTCTAACGCGAGCAGAAATTCAGGATCTCCGCAACATAGTACAACTGATACCCAAAGATAAACGAAAGAAACGCCCTGCACGTAAATTAGATGGAATAACTCCTGGGGACGGGGTGGCAACTGGTCGAGCTTCCCTAGCAGATTTGCGTTTCAATGATGGCTCCTTGGCACGAGTTGGAGAACAGGCGTTATTTCAATTTTTGCCGAAGACACGTGACTTTAAACTTTCAAATGGGACTGTGTTGCTACTCATACCACCAGGACAGGGGCAAACACGTATACAAACACCAAATGCAGCAGCAGCAATTCGTGGTTCAGCATTATTTGTACGCTACAACCAACAAACAGACACCACGATTGTGGGCGCGTTGACAAATAGCGGCATTGAAGTTTCTAACAAAGACGCTTCTGAAACTAAGGTGTTAGAAGCAGGGCAAATGGTGATTATAGTTAAAGGGAAATTTGAAAGGTTATATGATTTTGATCTGAGAAATTTTTATGAAACGAGCCAACTAGTTCGGGAACTTGATTTGAACAGGCAAAGTCCTGTGCCTACGCCTGATCATGCAATCACCAGAGTTCAAGCCGAAACTGCTGCGGCTTTGAAAGCACAGCCACCGATAAAAGGTGAGGGAGTAATTGAAAATCCCTCTTTTGTGCAACTAACTCCTATACCCGATACCTCAGCTACAACAAAACCTGACACCTCAGCTACAACAAAACCTGAGACTTCAACTACAACAAAACCTGAGACTTCAACTACAACAACACCTGAGACTTCAACTACAACAACACCTGAGACTTCAACTACAACAACACCTGAGACTTCAACTACAACAAAACCTGAGACTTCAACTACAACAACACCTGAGACTTCAACTACAACAAAACCTGAGACTTCAACTACAACAAAACCTGATACCTCAGCTACAACAAAACCTGAGACCTCAGCTACAACAACACCTGAGACTTCAACTACAACAAAACCTGAGACTTCAACTACAACAAAACCTGAGACTTCAACTACAACAACACCTATAACCCCAACTCAGACAACACCTGTAACTCCAACTCCAACAGAGACAACACCTGTAACTCCAACTCCAACAGAGACAACACCTGTAACCCCAACCCCAACAGAGACAACACCTGTAACCCCAACCCCAACAGAGACAACACCTGTAACTCCAACTCCAACAGAGACAACACCTGTAACCCCAACTCCAACAGAGACAACACCTGTAACCCCAACTCCAACAGAGACAACACCTATAACTCCAACCCCAACAGAGACAACACCTGTAACCCCAACCCCAACAGAGACAACACCTGTAACCCCAACTCCAACAGAGACAACACCTGTAACCCCAACTCCAACAGAGACAACACCTGTAACCCCAACTGGTTCTCCAAGCACATAAAACAAAACTGCTAATGGGGGTACAAGACTCTCTGCAAACGCGGTTCTTTTTATCATAATTTTGTGTAAGTCCTGTAGGACTTAGCGCGACCTAGCCGCTCCAATGCAGTAGCAGAGACTTATGACCGACACCTAAAAAAGAACTATGACAAACAATTTTAGTGACTGACTCTACAGCAAGCAAAAGACTTATCCTTAATATAAATAGCATGAGATAATAAAAAATTGCAGTAGCAATTATGTGGAAAGAATATGACAAGTCCTTTGGCAAGAATTGAAT
>NZ_JBALEQ010000021.1:0-134580 GCF_036917775.1 Nostoc sp. | reverse complement strand
TGTTTAATACCTAAGATTATTCATACTTTTGCTAAGTCTCTGATTAACTCAGCCCTGCTGGGTCATTTTGCATGGCTTAGTCTAAACTCCAGTACGAGAGGCTGCGCTTAGGAACCACCCCTCGTAGACATCGCCAAAACCCTACGAAGGGATGAATATCACCGACGTGACGGGGTTAACCGCAGCGCAGTTAGTAACGCTGAAAGCTTTAGGGGCAGTGGAAGATCCAGAGTAAAAATAAAAGGTAAAAGAATGAATTTTGCCTTTTCCTTCATCCTTTTACCTTTTTTATGTACCTGATGCTTATTTCATGTTAGCCCTTGCGTCCTTCACTGCGGCAAAGAAAAATAATCCGGTGAGTGGAATGCTCAATGCGAGGATAATCGCCGTGACTTGGAAACCCAAATCTGGTTGTCCGTAACTGAGTTCAAAAATCGAACCAACAGCTGCGATCGCACTTACACAAGAACCACCCAGAAATAAACTGCTTTTTGGAGTTAAATACACTACTAGCCCCCTATGCTATTGGTTTCACCGCTTGATACGAGAAGCCATTTTTAGATAGCTCCTGGGCTAAAGTCAAGGAGTTTTCTACACGGTCTACAAATACTACACCGTTGAGGTGATCCATTTCGTGCTGAATACAGCGTCCTAAAAGGGCATTAGCCTTTAATGTTCGAGGACGACCATATTCGTCTTTATAGGCTATCTCCACGACTTCAGGACGCTTTACGTCTAGATATACATTAGGAATGCTTAAGCATCCTTCTTCGGCAACAGAGATATCGCTGCTGACTTGTTTAATGGTGGGGTTAATCAACACCAAAGGCGGATTAGCTGCGTTTTCTGGTTCTAGGTCGATGACAATTAGTTGTTTGTGAATTCCCACTTGGGGGGCAGCCAAACCAATGCCATCTTTGCTGTACATAGTTTGCAGCATTTCCCGCACCATCCGGCGAAGTTCGTCATCTACTTTAGAAACCCGCTTTGCAGCTTGACGCAGCACGCGATCGCCTAAATAATGAAGCTCCAAAGGTGGATTTTTTAACTTTTTTTTCTCTACAGCAATTTCAGAAGGCATGAGTCTCAATGGCTAGTGGTGAAAAATCCTATTACTTTAATTCTATCAAGTTGGGGAATGGGGAATTGGGAATGGGGAATGGGGAACTATCTAATTACGAATTACGAATTACGAATTATGTTTAAGTCTTTCACGAAACTAGACTATCTGCTTAAAGAAACTTTCCTCGGTTTACTGCGGGGAGGTTGGATGAATTGGGCGGCTGTAAGTACTGTGACAGTGTTACTATTTTTATTTGGTTTGAGTTTGCAAACCTCTTGGCAAGTCGAAAAACTACTCTATCAGTTCGGTAGTCAGCTAGAAGTATCAGTTTATCTTGAACCGGATACACGGGCCGAAAACATTGAGCCACTAATCGCAAAAATGCCAGAGGTCGCGGCGATGCAAACAATTACCAAAGAGCAAGCTTGGACTAAGCTAGTTAAGGAAATGAGAATTTCTGATATTGAGGGTGCTACACAGCAGCTAGGTGAGAATCCTTTAGTTGACGAGATGAAAGTGAAAGCGCGTAATTCTCAAGTTGTACCAACTTTAGCAACGCAACTGGCTAAGTTGCCAGGAGTTGAGACGGTGGAGTATATCGATGAAGCAGTTAAACGCATTGCCCAGTTGCACCGAGGGCTGAACTGGATTACTTTAACAATTACGATTATTCTGACCTTAACAGCGATCGCAGTGACTACAACCACAATTCGGTTGATTGTCATGGCGCGACGGCAAGAAATTGAAATTATGCAACTAGTGGGAGCAACCTCAGCTTGGATTTACCTGCCGTTTATTTTACAAGGAATTGCTTTTGGTTTAGTTGGTGGTGCGATCGCTTGGAGTTTCATCTCTGTGATTCAACAGTTTCTTGGTAAATTGCTAGCCAATCAACCTGAGTTTATTCAAGTTATCAGCAATGGTGTGCAACTCACTCCAGCCCAAGTTTTACTATTACCCTTGATTCTTTTGAGTTTCGGTGCAGCTGTAGGATTAATGGGAAGCTTATTTGCAGTCCGAAGTTTTGCTAAAGGATAGTCAATGGTTGTTAATAGCGTTCCAAAGTCTATGCTAGTCATGGGAGAAGTCTGAATTGAAAAGCTGGTAACTTTCATCTTCATTACTTCTACCGCCTTTTTTTCTAATTCACATTAGGCATAATTTTGAATTTTGAAAGTGCTGCTCCTGTATGGCAGCAGGATATAAATCTAGCTATTCAAAAAGAATAAATGCTTGCAAATTACTTCTTAAGAAAGATGATTTAAATTTCCCAATCTATCTTAAGGCAAATAGGATAAAACTCAAGTTAGACGATAAAATATCTGAACAAATAAAAATCACCTTACTAAAAGTAAATATATGTTAGGTATACTTTGGGGTATTGTTGTTGTACTGGTTGCTTTTTGGGCATTAGGATTAGTACTTCATATTGCTGGAAATTTAATTCATGCAGTATTACTTATAGCGATTGCGCTTGCCATTTACAATTTTTTCAAAGCCCGTGATGTGTAAGAATTGGGTAAATATGTAGTGATAATAAAGACTGGAATCCTTGCGTTATAAGAATTGAGCAGGGAAAAATCACTACTGATTTATTGACAAATGGCAAATGACAAATTGATTACGGGTAAAACCAAACTGCTAGGGGTAATTGGACATCCGGTAGAACATTCGCTGTCGCCAGCAATGCATAATGCTGCGATTGCTAATTTAGGATTAGATTATGTTTATCTTCCCTTTCCCATAGCACCAGAGAATTTAGAAGTAGCGATCGCAGGCTTTGCCGCTATTGGTGTTGTCGGCTTTAGTGTTACAATCCCCCACAAACAGGCAATCATGCCCCTGCTCTCAGAAATTACCCCTCTTGCTCGAATGATAGGGGCTGTGAATACAGTTAGTCGCCAAAATAACCAATGGGTGGGGACAAACACAGATATAGAAGGATTTATCGCCCCTTTACAGACAACCTATAAGCAAGATTGGAGTCAGAAGGTAGCGGTAATTTTAGGAAATGGTGGCGCAGCCAGAGCAGTTGTAGCAGGTTGTCAGCAACTAGGTTTTGCCAAAATTCACGTTGTTGGGCGGAATGTGCAGAGATTACAAGAATTCCGCGATAGTTGGAGTAATTCATCTATAAGTGAAAATTTGCAAGTTCACCAATGGGAGGAACTTTCAAAGCTAATTCCCCAAGCTAATCTGCTGGTAAACACAACCCCCATAGGGATGTATCCCAAGGTTGATGAGTCGCCTTTGAGTGGAGAGGAAATAGCTAATTTACCAACGGGTGCGATCGCTTACGATTTAATATATATCCCTAAACCGACGCAATTTCTAGAGCAAGCTGAAAAACAAGGTGCAATTGCGATCGATGGCTTAGAAATGCTAGTCCAGCAAGGGGTAGCAGCATTAAAAATTTGGTTGCAGCAGGAAAATGTACCTGTAGAAGTGATGCGTCAAGCTTTGCAAAAACATTTGGGTTTAAGTTGATAGAGAAATAATTCCCCTGAGCTAGATTGCTTTTAGTGATAGCTTTTTAAAATCCGTAAGTAGCTCTTAAAGTGTGTCTATAAACCTTGTTGACATGAGCTTTATAGACACACAGATAGGTGTTAAAAAACAAGTGGTTGTATAGCCCACGTCCGTGAGCTACCCTTTTCATCCCAAAGACGCTGCGCTAACGGTAACGCCAACGGCGAATGTTTGTGTAGCTGCGATATTCCTTCGCCGGAGCTATTTATTTGCTTTGCAGTCATTATTACCGCATTCTAATTTATGTTTCCTAAACCCCAAATAGTTTTTTCATGGCTTGTATTATTACTAAGTTTCACAAGTCTATTTCTTAGTTCTTGGATTCTTCTTCCGGCTCCAAATATGTCTTTACTCACGCTAGCTGTGGGAGCGCCAGAAGTCAGTCCTTGGTTATTGTTATTAAATTTATTCTCTTTATTGCTTTCTTTTTTCTACATCCGTCGCTATAAAATACGGCGTTTAGCTTCCATTTTCAGTTCAATAGGATTGCTAATTTGTGCATGGGTGCTAGCGAATATCCCTTTGACTCAAATGCAGATGGATAAAGCGATGAAACAAGGATTGGGAACGCACTATCTAGAGCAGATTCCAGTCCAAGTAAGGGCTAAAATGCAAACCCATCCCTTTGATTTAGTCAATTCTTTTCGGGGTATTGCATTAAGTAAAATCCGTTATCAAAAAGATATTCTTTTTGCTTCTCCTGCGGGAGTGCCTTTAAAAATGGAAGTTTACCAACCACCACAGGTAGGGAAATATCCAGCAGTGGTAGTAATTTATGGTGGAGCTTGGCAATATGGAAACCCTCATGCCAATTCTGAGTTTAATCAATATATCGCTCATCAGGGATATACAGTATTTGCAATCGACTATCGACACGCACCTAAATATGAGTTTCCAACTCAGTTAGATGATGTGCGTACAGCCTTAAATTTTATTCGCAAAAATGCAGCAACTTATGAAGCCGATCCAGAACGTATGGTACTTATAGGACGTTCTGCGGGAGCGCACCTAGCAATGCTAGCGGCTTATCAAACAGATGCACCACCTATTCGGGCTGTAATTAACTATTACGGGCCTGTTAACTTGACTGAAGGATACAAAACGCCACCAGTTCCCGATCCTATTAACACCCGCGCTGTTTTAAAAGCATTTCTCGGTGGTTCATTAGAAGAATTGCCTAATCAGTACGAAATTGCTTCACCGATAAATTATCTAACGCACTCTTTACCACCAACTTTATTAATTTACGGTAGTCGCGACCATTTGGTGGAAGCCCGATTTGGCAGACAGATGTATGAACGTTTACATGATTCTGGTAATACTGCGGTTTTTCTACAAATTCCTTGGGCAGAACACGCTTTTGATGCCGTCTTCAACGGTGTGAGCAATCAATTAGCGTTATATTATACCGAGAGGTTTTTGGCGTGGGCGTTGTTCAAACAATAATTTCATTAACGTACAGCAGCAGTCAGAGTATAAAGACTCATTAACGGAGTTCCAAGACTCATTAACGGAGTTCCAAGACTCATTAACGGAGTTCCAAGACTCATTAACGGAGTTCCAAGACTCATTAACGGAGTTCCAAGACTCATTAACGGAGTTCAAAGACTCATTAACGGAGTTCAAAGACTCATTAACGGAGTTCAAAGCCTCATTAACGGAGTTCAAAGCCTCATTAACGGAGTTCAAAGACTCAATGAGGTTTACTCAGCACTCATCACTCAGCACTATTTCGACGGCCAACGCCAGTTATAGCGATTCCATTCGTAGATTCCTTGAATTTCATACTCAGCGCCGTTGAAGAAGCGGACGACGCAGTTAGTAGAGGAATCATCGCCATCGCTAATTTCCTCGACCTTAATCACCATACAAGGAAACCATTCGCGCTTACAAGGCCCATCTTTTTGCACCCATTCCCATAGTGCATTGGAAACTTCAATGCGATCGCCTACTCTTAACTTTAGTGCATCCTCAAAATAAGAATACTTATCAAAATGGCATGACTCAACACGATTGAGCCACTGTAAACCGTAGCGTTCCCGGATAAATTGTACTGTTCCAGAGTCATTTTCTAGCAGCCAGTCATTAAGTAATTGCACTTTCCAAGTGCGATTGCGCTGTTCTTCATCTTTAACAAACTGTAAAAATACTTCTAACTCCTCTGGTGTAAGTTCGTCTAAAGGATTAGCAATATCTGATGCCCTAGAGGTAGAATTTCCCTGAATTTGCTCGACCACTTGCAGTAAAATCTGTTTCTGCGCGTCAGTGAGAGGACAGCTAGCTGCATCACAATCATTAAAGGCTGCGAGCATAGATGCTTCAATCTCATCTGGAGTCATAATTTAATCGCAATTGAGGGTTTATTTCCCTAATTATTACTTTTTCTAGTGTGTGTAGGGGAGTTTTAATGATTCCTATACGGATATCACAAGAATTCTACCTTTGATAACAGTGGGTACGAAAGGTTAAATTAAGGTCTTCAATCCCCTTGTAGTTAAATTCAGGTAAGCTGAGGTTATAAGTTACATATTTTTGGATTAAGTAACGGGGTCTTGTATGCGGTTGCGGTCACTCACGGTCGTTTTTATTTCCTGTCTCATCGCCTTGCTATCGTGGGTGATTACTCCCCCTGCTATAGCGTTGACACAGATTAAATTATTTGATGTTTCTTATAAAGATTGTCCGCCAGAACTGGCACAAGGGGCTGTTATCAGTAGTGGTAGTGCGGCTGCCAATTGTTTTATTGTGATTGGCAAAGCAGAAAATGGCACAAATAAAACAGTCTACGACGCAGATATTTTTGGACGCATCTATGATGCTAACAATGACTCAGTGATGCAAAACCGCACTCGATTAGGTTCTATTACTGAAGTGCCGCCAGGGATTAGCGATTTCCAACTGAGAATTTCTGTACCAGCAAATCAACCTACTCCGTTGAAGCTGAAGCAGTTTAAGGCTGCTGGATTTAGTGGTCAAGTGCGTAGGTAAAAGCAAGCTGTCGCGCATTGAATTTGCATAACTAGGGCGGGAAAGATGCCCACTCTACAGGAGAGTTATTTTTGGCGGATACAAATTAAAAGATTTTTACCTTACCAATTTTAGATTTGAGATTTAGGAGTCGGTGCGTTATTCTGCACAAGAAGAGGTTTTCCAATCAATATTTTAAACGCAATAGGGACTTCCAGTAAAAAAAGTCCCGTCGCTGCGTTTGGGTCTACGGTGTATACACAAGTCTTAAAGACTTAGCTTAATGCGGTTTCGCTCGTTCTCATACTCCGTATGGGTGCGAGAGAAACCCACCTTTTTCGGTTGAAAACTTGCTCGATAAAAATAATTTAAGTAAACATTTTACTAAAAGCTTACCTATTCTTAAACTTGCACAACTAAAGTAACAAATAAACAACTGAAAAGAATTAGTATCTAGCTAACTGATAGATACCTAAAACAAGAAGTTGTTTCAAGGAAAAGATTTTGAGTTAGTCTTTAGCTCTCATGGGTAAAATACACATAATTAGATACACAGGTGGATTTTGATTTATACAAATTATTAGAGTTTCTTAATCATTTTAAATATCGAGATTGCCTGATAATTATGTAGTTACTGTTAATGATATATTCCATAACTCCTACTTCAAACTCTTCTGCCGTGTCAAATAGCTCTGCTTTAAGCGGACAATTTCCCCAGCAGATATTTACCCGTAGGGAAGTAATTCCACTTCAAAATGACGTACTTTGGCGTATTGAATATGGTGCAGTTCGTACCTTAACGTGGGATGAAGATGGAACATTCATCACTCTTGGTTATTGGGGATTAGGGGATCTGATTGGCTATCCTTTATCTAGAGTCAAGCCCTACCAAATTGAATGTCTCACAGGCGTAGAAGTAAGCATTGTACCACCTCATTTATGGCATCAAGATATTAATGCTTTGTTGTCCCATATTCAACAAGCCGAGGATCTACTGAGTATTGTGCATCGAAAACCAATTTCGCTACGCTTATGGCAATTTTTGGTGTGGTTAAGTGAAAAATTTGGACGTGATGTAGATAAGGGAAAGCTAATTGATTTAAATGTTACCCATCAAGATATTGCTGAAGTATTAAATACCACGCGAGTAACAGTTACCCGCCTTTTACAGCAATTGGAGGAAGAAGGAACAGTTTTGCGTCACAAACGCCGCATTATTTTGCGTTTACCAAATAAACTAATTAAAAATTATGGTTCAGCAGTATGTTAGCTGAATTACTTGTAAAATTCACAGAGTGTAATGTATAATCGTGTCTGTGATTGTGTGTAGAATTCCCGAAAGTAAAGTGTTATAAGCGTTTTACAGTGGTCGGGTTATTTAGGTGTGAGTGAAAGTAAAAACATGACAAAACGATTCTGGAATCTTTTTAAGGTTAGCCCAGTTATTGTAGCTGCTACATTTTTTGTGGCTAATAGCGCTCTAGCTGCTGAAGTCAACGAACAAGTAACAAATGCTGCCCAGTTATCTGAAGCTCAAGACTCTAATAATATGAGTCAGGTAACATCAGTTTCGCAATTTTCAGATGTGCAACCTACAGATTGGGCATTCCAAGCTTTACAATCTCTAGTTGAGCGTTATGGCTGTATTGCAGGTTATCCCAACAGTACTTATCGTGGGAACCGTGCTTTGACCCGTTATGAATTTGCCGCAGGTTTGAATGCCTGTTTAGATCGGGTTAACGAACTGATTGCTACAGCTACTGCTGATTTAGTCAGCAAACAAGATTTAGCTACTTTACAGCGCTTACAAGAAGAATATTCTGCTGAATTAGCAACTCTGCGTGGTCGTGTGGATGGATTAGAAGCCCGCACTTCTGAACTAGAAGCCAATCAGTTTTCCACTACTACCAAGTTGGTTGGAGAAGCAATTTTTGCCGTGTCTGATGTTTTTGGTGGAGATCGGGCTGATTTAGACCTCGATGCTAATAATAATCCAGACTTGAATTACAACACCACTTTTTCTGATCGGGTGCGTTTGAACTTGTACAGCAGTTTCTTTGGTACAGACCAATTGCAAATCCGTTTGAATGCTGGCAATATCATTTCCAATACTGGTAGTATCACTGCTGGTGTTGCAAGCGGCACTGGTACTAACATGACCCGTTTAGGTTTTGATGGTGGTACTGACAACTCTGTTGCGATTGATAAAATCAACTATGCTTTCAATTTTACTGACGCAGTGCGTGTCAAAATTGACGCTAGTGGTGGTGAATTATACGAAAACGTAAACACCTTCAACCCTGACTTTGCAAGCTCTGGTAGAGGTGCGCTCTCTCGCTATGGACGTTTCAGTCCAATTTACCGTCAAGGTCAAAATGGTGCTGGGTTGACAGTTACCTTCAATCCTAACGAAGCTATCAGCTTGACTGGTGCTTATTTAGCAGGAAGTACTTCCAGTACTACTAATGGTGTTACAACTATCTTTGGTGCTAGTAATCCCGCCCTTAATAACGGGCTGATAGATGGTGATAATACCATCTTCGGTCAATTAACTTTCAAACCTACCAAAGCCTTCAATATTGGTTTAACCTACGCCCGTAGTTACTTCGCTGGCAATGCTGCCAACAACAACCTCTTCCAAGGTACAGGTAGTACTTTTGCCAACAATCCTTTTGGGAATAATATTCGTACTGAATCTAACAACTACGGTATAGAAGCTACCTTCCAACTTAGCTCTACCTTAGCTGTTAGTGGTTGGGGGGGTTATACAACTGCTGATGCTAGGACTGGTGCTAACGTGGGTAGAGATGCAGATGTTTGGTACTGGGCTGGGGCGCTTGCTTTGAAAGACTTTGGTGGAGAAGGCAACGTCTTAGGTGTTATCTTTGGTCAACCACCTAAAGTTACTGGTGGTAGCATTAAAAATGTTGCCGCCAATGTTAACTTAGACGACGACACATCTTATCACTTAGAGGGTCTTTATAAGTTCAAGCTTTCCGATAATATTCAGGTAACTCCTGGCGTATTGGTAATCTTCAATCCAGAGCATAACGATGCCAACGATACTATTTATGTAGGTACTCTACGTACTACATTCACCTTCTAAAATTAGCAAAGCTGAGAATTATATAAACAAAACCCCGCCTTAAGGTGGGGTTTTGTTTAGGAAAAAAATTAGCTATGTAGGATTATAATCGGGCTGATTGGATATATCTTTAGGGGGGCGATCGCTACTCCAAGCCCACCACACAGTACCACAGTGGCAATAATAAAACTCTTGCCATTTGCGACGACGGTCTTCTGTAAGTACAGGCGATCGCCGATTTAGCCAAACTTTTTCAGCTTCTCGGCTAGTTGAGTGGCAATTAGGACAGCAAAATTCATAAGCATGGATTGCCTGATTCGTCCATTCAGGTGGGAGGGTAGCAAAAGCGTCCATATCGTTACAGTAATATCAATGGTGATCCAAAACTTTCAGGTTTTGAACTTGGGGGCAAACGGATACTATAAAATCCCGCCACACTATCAAATTGCTTTATCAAAATTCTTATGGCTTTGTCTAAACTATTTACAAATTGCCATTTCCAGAGATTTTCACTAATAGAATAACTATCTAGAAAGATTGCGATCGCATCTCACAAATCAAAGGTTAACACAAATGGTAACTAAAATAATTACTATGCACATTATGGCTAATAATTAAATTTATGGAGCCAAATGTTGAAATTCGCCGTTTATTAGATGTAATGCCTGCTTCTGGCCGGATGACGACAAAAATCGTTAGTAAGCCGGAACAGGCAAAAGTGATTGATGCGTCCTTTCCCCAACCCTGGAATCAGACGCGACCAATATATATTAATTTCGATTTATGGCGTAGCCTAGCAAAGCCGCAACGAGACTTGCTACTGTTGCAGATGGTTAGCTGGTTGACGGGGGTGAAGTGGTTTAAACCCAACATTTATCAAGGTGTCGTGCTAGTGGGGATGTTAGGCGGCTTATTAGAAGCATCACAGTCAGATGTGGTGGGTGTAGCCATAGCTGGGGGATTAAGTGCGATCGCTGCTTTTCGGATCTGGCGCACTAATAAATCTCAAGAGTCACAGTTAAATGCCGATGCAGCAGCAATTCGCATAGCACAACGGCGCGGTTATTCAGAAGCTGAAGCAGCGCAGCACCTATTGTTGGCAATTGAGGCGGTAGCAAAAATTGAAGGGCGTTCTGGTTTAAATTTTACTGAGTTGATTCGTTGTCAAAATCTTAGAGCGATCGCAGGTTTATCACCAGTGGGTATGCCACAAAGTTATGATAAGTAGAATAAATGTCTCTGGTGCCCATTTTTAGCAATATATGGGTTTTTGACAGCGATCGCTCCCACAACATCTAAAATTAGATGAGTGTTTTGTGTTGTCTAAGCTTAATTTTTAGCATCATAATTTATACTTTTTTATCACTACAGCAAGCTTTTAGCCACAAATACGACTTTGTGCATTTAGCTCAAAGGTTCTAACGGAATGCAATATATGAGCTTCTAGCTAGCTGCAAAGCATGGGGCTATTCTACACTGGAATCAGAGAAGGTGTGTTTAACTGACTTAGATGTAAAAAACTGGGGAGTTTTATCATACCTCTCGGCGTTGCTGATGAAGTGCTTACCTAGTGTGGTAAAACTTAACTTAAATTCTGTCAGTTACTAACGGAGTTGATAGGAATGGGTACTTTAATTGTTATTGGCTTGATAGGGGTTTACGGAGGTGGCGTTTGGAAGTTTTGGAATGGATTTGGACGGACTAATTTTAATCAAACTTTGAGCAATCGCATTGGTTTATCCTTGCTATGGCCAGCTTTGTTTATTACGAATCAATCCTATCGTCGAAACTTTAGAAAAGCGTTGAAGGGCTAGAGTTTAATATTAAGTGTAACGTCATCTAAATGTGACAGTGGCATATATACTAATATCAATCTAACCCACCAACCCCCTTTCCCTAGTAGGGAAAGGGGGTTGTCTTTAATTCTCCTTAAAGGAGAGGAATTAGGGGAGGAATAAATTCGTAGTGTTTACAAGTGGAACCTGTTAACAATTGGGAAGTATTTTCGCTGATGAATTTACGAATTATTTGCCATTGGTCAGTAGATGGATTGCTGCACCTACAGCGGCACCATCAACAGCATTCCCAAGGGTATCTCTGCTATCGCCAGTAACTACGCCGGTCACAGCGCTAGCACCTGCACCGACTCCGACATCTTGACCAATGTTCCGGTGACGGCGATTGCGAGTGTTTCTCAGACCATTTGCACCATTGACGGCTGCACCAGTGACACCACCTTTGACGGCATTGCCTAATACACCACCATTTCCCCTAACGGCTCCGGTGACGACGTTGGTAACAGCCCCAATACCTGCATCTCGTAGTACTTGGTCATCAGCAGCAGCAGGTTTAGCAGGAACCAAAGTTACACCAGCTAAACTTGCAGCCATGAGGCTGGGTAGAAGTGCGCGTTTTAGGATTTTATTCATTATGTTACCTTCTCAAAACATCAAACAATTGGCTAAAAACCAAAGTTACTAGAGTCAGATAAAATCTGAATTTTTTATCTTGACAACAAAGCAACTATTTATTGTTCGAGAACATATACATAGTCACATTTATCAAGTCATAACGGCATCTACTGAAAGCATGAATATATATTAAGCCCTGAGAAGGTCTTACTAATTTATTCGCTGATACTAGAGATTACACATTGACAAAATAAATCAAATATGTATGTTAGACTTTTCGTCTATAAAGTTTTATTTTTCATTACTAGCAAGCGATTTTTGATGAGCAACCGTATAGGGTTTACCCTATCTATCTAAAGGTAGGTACCAAAATAATTAAATTAACTGATCTGAGTTAATATTTAATTTTCTTAGATTAGCAGCCAAGCGCTGCGATCGCATTAAAATCCTAAATCTACAGCAATCCGGTGGGCGCAAGCAAACCCAGAAAAAGCTACTGCATTCAATCCCTGACCAGGAAAGGTACTATCCCCGACACAATAAAGTCCTGGAATGGCTGTGCGATTAAAGGGCATCTTCAATAACCCCCGCAACTTACGCCTGGGAATTGGCCCATAAGTGCCATCCTGACGACCCAAAAAGCGGCGATGGGTGCGGGGTGTGCCTACCTCTAGATAATCCAATCCAGCATCTAAGCCAGGAAAAATCTTCTCTAGGCGGTCAATAATTCGCCCAGCCGCCTCTTCTTTCTTCGCTTCGTACTCGCTTGGAGAAAGTTCTTGCCAATCATCAATCCAGTGAGGTGTGAAGGCATGAATGATGTGATATCCACTTGGCGCTAAATCTGGGTCAAGCAATGTGGGAATCGAAACAAAAATTGTCCCTTCCACTGCTGTCATCTTTTCCCAACCTTCCAGCAAAATATGGTGGCACTCTGTCCCCACAGCTAAAACTGACTCTTTTACCCCTATATGTAAACTCAAGAAGCTAGGAGATTTTTGATAATTTTGTTGATACTTTTTCGCATTAAATGGGATTTCTTCTGCTGGTAGTAGTTGCTCAAATGTATCCCAGCGTGTGGCGTTAGAAACTATGCGTTTACCCCGATATATTTTACCATTCGCCAGTTGCACACCTACCGCTTTTCCGTTTTCTGTGAGGATTTTCGTGACTCTAGCTTGGTATTGAATTTTACCCCCAGCTTTCTCTAGACCTTCCACCAGTTTTTGGGCAATTTGTCCTACTCCGCCTTTAGGATAGTTAACTCCGCCATAATGCCTGTCAGAAAAGACCATCCCAGCATTAATCATTGGTGTCATGTCTGACGGAACCACCGACCAGCAATAACATTCCATATCGATAAATTTTAGTAGTTCGGGATCTTTGATGTAGCGTCTGGCAAAATCCCCAGCATTTTGGGGCAGATACTTAACTAAACCGAGACACGCCAAAGGATGCTGGAAAAATACCCGCAGTAGATACCGAGGTTCTTCCAACGACAGTAAATCCATGCTGTTGAGACACTTGAATACTTTTTGGCATTCGTCATAAAAGCGACGAATCCCTTTTTCTTCATGGGGAAAATGAGCAATAAGATTTTGCAAAAATTTTTCATATACCCGGTCAACCTTCAGGTCTAAACCTTGGGGTAGGTGATAGTGAATCTGTACCGGATCTGCGATCGCATCTTGGCTAACATTCACAGCTGCCAAAGCGCGGGTAAGTAAGTTTGTAGTGCCGTTTTGTCCCAACCCAAAAATCATCGATGCGCCAACATCAAATCGATAGCCTTGGCGTTCAAAATAGCCTGCGCTACCGCCTGGAATCAAATAACGTTCCAGCACCAGCACTTTCGCCCCCTTAGCGGCTAGTTGAGTCGCTGTTACTAATCCGCCAATACCAGACCCAATTACGATTGCGTCATTTGTCATTTGTCATTTGTCCTTTGTCATTTGTCCTTTGTCATTTGTACTGAGCGTATCGCTAAAGCCAAAGCTCCGCTAACGCGTAGCCTCTCGTAGAGAAGTATTTGTCCTTTTTGTCTAATATTTAAATTTAACTAATGACTAATGACCAAGGACAAATGACACATGACCAATGACCAATCAAAAAAAAGAGGGACGAGCCTGCTACTGCTGGCTAATCCCGTCTGCCGATCCTTAAAAGAGAGGAGAACACTGGATATTAATATAGCTTTGATTGAGAATAGATGTCAACTACTAATGAAATAATTTCTCAATAAATTAGAGAGTATTAATTTTAGCTGTCAACGAACAGGAAAAGGGCAGGAAGCTTTCTAGCTAGGGGGAGAACCTCATTAATAAGTTTAGGCTTTTGAAATCAGAACGTTTGAAAGAGGCAGGAGGCAGGAGGCGCAATTTGGATGGGGATTCAAACCCCAACCAAATTGTAAGCGCCGTGTAGACGGCGGGGTTTTAAACCCTTGTTCCCTTCTCTGCGAGACGCTGCGCGAACGGTCACGGGCAGGAGGCAGAGAGCAGTTTTCCTCCTGCCTCCTGCCCTCTGCCTCCTGCCTTCCTTGATAAACCCCGTGCGTTGCTTATCATAGAAGCGTAGCGGTTTTTCGGAGAGTAATAAATATTTGTGTTTTGAGCATGAATAATTTTAGAGGATTGAAACCCTTAATTGCTGGGAAATTCCAGACTTTTCCCCCCTGCCCCCTGCTCTCTGCTCCCCTACCTTTTGGTCAGCAGGATGCAGGAAAGAGTATTATGGTGTTTCAGTTCTTGTACAATAAAAAGTCGCCTATTTCTGGCTATGACGCTACAATTGCGCGTTTATGTTCCACCCCATCCCCTGATCAAACACTGGCTGGCAGTCGCCCGTGATGCAGGCACGCCTTCAGTATTATTTCGCAGCGCCATGACTGAGTTGGGAAGATGGTTGACTTATGAAGCTGCGCGAGACTGGTTGCCGACCCAAGAAACAACAGTGCAGACTCCTTTAGATACCTGTCCAGCAACTGTGATCGATCCGCAAATACCAGTAGCAGTAGTACCGATTCTGCGAGCTGGATTAGGATTACTCGAAGGAGCGCAGACTTTATTACCTTTAGCATCGGTTTATCATCTTGGCTTGGCGCGAGATGAAGAAACACTCCAACCTCATTGTTATCTGAACAAGTTGCCAGAAAAATTTGACCCCCAAACACGAGTGTTAATTACCGATCCCATGTTGGCAACAGGAGGGTCGATCATGGCTACAATGGCAGAATTAACACAACGGGGTGCCGATCCTTCCCTGACCCGGATTGTTTGCGTAGTGGCGGCTCCACCAGCTTTGCAAAAACTGAGTGAAGCTTACCCAGGTTTAATCGTTTACACCGCTACTATTGACGAAAAACTGAACAGTAAAGGGTTTATTGTACCGGGATTAGGAGATGCAGGCGATCGCACATTTGGGACTTAAGCTAGTATGCAGCTAGGGCGGATAAAGATAGCATAACTACTGTAAAAGTTGCAAGGTTTGTTGAAGGCGGTAAAGATATGAGTCAACGAGATGGTTTTGGCAGTGGTTTTTTAGCAGGGGCCTTTGTCGGTGGCGTATTTGGCGGTGTTATAGGCGCACTGATTGCTTCTCGACGCAATCCAGAATTGGTAGCAGACGACGAGGTAGAACTGACGGATAGCCAAGTTGAAGCGAAAAAAATAGCAGCAAAGCGCCGTCAGATGAAAGCCTCAGAGAGTGAGAGCATCGGCATAGAAACGGCTAGGCGATCGCTAGAAGATAAAATTGCCCAGCTAAATGCCACAATTGATGATGTGCGAAAGCAGCTAGGAAATGTAAATGGTGATTCACCCCAAGCCAGCAACGATCGCACCCTCACTAAAGACTCCTGAAGTTAGTTCAGGCGTGGTGAAAATGTCTTGTGTGGCCAGTAGCAAATCTGCAAACTCCATGACATAGACTAAATTAAAATTAGAAAGATAAGACCGCGTTTGACACTTAGTAGGAAACCAAGCCATCTATGAGTTTACTGATTACGACACTAGTTACCTTTGTCACCTTTTATAGCTATTTGCTAATTATCCGGGTTTTGTTGACCTGGTTCCCGACAATCAACTGGTATAACCAGCCATTTGCCGCTTTAGCCCAGATCAGCGATCCTTATTTGAATCTATTCCGCTCAATTATTCCCCCATTGGGCGGTATGGATTTTTCTCCGATCTTAGCTTTCTTAGCACTCAACTTAGCTGGCGATCTTCTGAGAACCTTAGCTCGTTTGCCATTCGCGCAAGGATTTTGATTCCTACCCCAATCAAAACTTTTGTAGAGACGCAAATTAAAATTTGCGTCTCTACAATTTTTATGGGACTTCCAAAAAATAAATTATCCAAAATTATTTGTATATTTTGTAGGGGTGCAAGACCTTGCGCCCCTACTCTATGGCTACTTGAGTCACCAGCCGTGTGAAGGTACTTATATCATTAATGTACCCGCAGACCTACGTCGAAAGCGGATAGCAAGAGTTGCATTGCTAGTTGTTCGTTGTGGACGAGTAAAAATTCAATACTCCGATAAATTGAGCGTTTTTGGCTATCCTCAAAGCGTTACCCTTTATGCCGTAGAAGCCCAAGAAGTCTTACTCCAATATTTACCTCTAGCCTGAGATTTTAGTTTGTTCTAAAGGCAAAAATCAAAATCTCGTTGTAATTATTTTACCTCGGTGACACGCCAGCTAAGTTTCAAATTAATCCAGAAATTCCAGATAGTAGCAACTGCGATCGCAATAAAGTTTGCAATATAACGGTTAGGAATAATAAAATTGAATACCAAATTTAATATCAGTACATTCAATACCAATCCAGCAAGGCAAATGGCGTTGAACTTCAAAAACCGCTTCAGGCGTTGATGCCATTCTTGCTGTCTGGCGCTGACATCAGCAAATGTCCAAGCGTCATTCCACAAGAAATTATTTAAAATCGCAATTTCACCAGCTATAATTTTGCTACGTGTTAGAGGCCAAGCCAAGGTAGTGGGATCGCTGAGTAAATAAAGAATTGTCATATCCACAAATACCCCACTCAGTCCTACTAAGCCAAAGCGGATAAATCGACCAATGGGGAAACCCGTTTGTTGAGTAAGTTCTGGTTTTTTATTACCTCCAGTTAGCCGTAACCTTACTAAATGGTGAATGTAATCTATGTATTGTTTCCATGTAACTTTGCTTTCACCCTCTTTGCGTTCACAAAATACATATCCAACTTCGGCAACTTCATCTACCTTTCCCCGACCGATTACTTCTAAAAGAATTTTGTATCCCACTGGATTGAGTGTTGCATTAGCGATCGCACTTCGGCGCACCATAAAATAACCACTCATCGGGTCGGAAACTCTGCCCAGTACTCCCGGTAGAATAACCAAGCCTAATAATTGAGCGCCACGAGACAATAAACGTCTGACAACACTCCAGCTACTAACACCGCCTCCTTCAACATGACGACTAGCTACTGCCAAATCTGCTCCCTGCTCAACACTACGCAACAGTTGCATTAGCACCTCTGGCGGATGCTGCAAATCTCCATCAATTACCCCTAACACACTTCCCGTAGCTGCTTGCCACCCACGAATCACTGCCGAAGATAGCCCCCGTTCTTGTTCTCGTCGCATCACCCGCAACTGAGGGTATTCTGTTGTCAGAGATTGTGCTATTTCCCAAGTTCGGTCTGGGCTATCATCATCTACCACAATTAGTTCATAGTTTCCTGGAATTGATTCATCGAGTAACTGACTCAATATACTGACCACATTTTGGATGTTGTCACGCTCTTTATAAGTAGGAATTACTAGAGATAGATGGATAGATTCACTACTTGTACGCGCATTATTAGGGGGCAACTCTGAAATCTTTAGTGGCCCCGTTGGTACTGCTAACAGCGAGTTGGATGAGTTTGTTTTCATAATTTCACATTTATCCGTAAAGACTAAAGGAAATAGAGTCGAACATCTGCACGCTTTATTGACTGAACCTGGTTAGCCAAAGTTTTTTGTTACATTTAGTTAGATGTTCTGAAAAGTTTGACATTTGCCTACTGCCTTCTCAACAGAGGTGGGTTTAAAACTCTTGTCTATTATCTCTGCACCTTTTATATATTCAGAAGTCCATAACTTCCTTTATGTGTAAGCTTTAAACCTTCAGTTACCCTTTGAAAAAATGATTTTTTCCATTTACTGATGAAACAACTAGACACACATAGTATTAACATTATTGCTTCATGGCTATATCCACAGTGTGCCATATTAACTGCATTTGCTTGTTTAATGTCACCATTATCTTGGCTGTTTTCAATAAACCTTGTTATTGATTTTATCCACATGACACACCCTGTACTTAGTCGCAAACATGACTATAGTTGCTTTTTCAGTATTGAATCTTATCATAAAGGGTATAAAAATGATATACATCTCACGAATGATTTAGCATTACTGTATTAATTGCTATATTGTTTTTTGAGTGTTGCGAACGAGTAATCATTGAAGATTTTCAGTTTTCCTTAAGTAAGTTTATAGTATTCCTGAGTAAGATGTATTCAATTGTATAAAATTATCCAATACCAAATAAATTATTATCATTATTTATTTGAAAATTATATTGAAAATTGAAATGTTTAAGACTGGCAAGGTCAACATCTAGCTTCATTTTAATTTTTAATTTAAAGACCTGTATTAAACTCAGGGTAAGGGCATCTCAAATGTTATTGACAAAATTAAAACCATAGAATAGGGATTTATAGTTTGGTTGAGTTATACAAACTAAGTAGCGAAGGCTTAAGTTATTACCAATAAGCGTTACTGAATGGGATTAATTAGGTCTTTATTTAGATTAGGCATTACTTATTGAAAATATGCACTTTAACTAAGATTAATTTTTTATGCTAAACGCAAACGTTTTATCTAACAACAAGAAAAACAAAATATTATTAGGTTTTGCCATTATTTTGTCATTAATATTATGTGGAGAATTAGCAATCAGAGCTTATTCTTTTTATCTTGATGCTTTAGGTAATTCCACAGGTAGATATTTACCTGATTTTCCCAACCACTTTGATCAAATAAGAACAGGCATAGAATTCCTTTTTTTAAATATTATATATATTGTATGGCTAATAATAAACAAGAATAAGGAAAAAGATATAAGTTTTATAAAAATTTTAAAAAATAGTTCATTTTTTCTGTTAATTGCCTTTGCAGGTTATCCAATAACTACCGATATTAATTTATACATACATTATGGTTTAATGTATTTAAGTGGAATTAACCCTTTTCTGAATCCTGCAAGCACATTTACCTCAGAATTGTCTCCATTTCTTGTTTGGAAACAAACTTCTACTTATGGGCCTATATCTCAACTATTTTTTATGTTTTCTGCCTTTTTCGTTGCAATTACTCCTAGTTTAGGAATTTATGTATTTAAATTAATCTGTCTTTTATTCCATATATTAAATAGTTACTTAATTTGGGGGCATTTAAAAAACTCTCCTTATAAGATAAATGTAACAACTGCATATTTACTTAGCCCATTACTTCTGTATGAGCAGGTTACAAATGCCCATGTAGATGTCTTCATTTCTACTATTTTAATTATTTTGATAATATGCCTTAAAAACTATAATTATCTAGCTGCAATTGTTATAGCTTGGATTGGTTTTCTAATTAAAACATTACCAATTGTTTGGTTGCCTCTAATTTTTGTTTATTTGATTAAGCAACAACGTTGGAAAATTTTATTTAGTGCCATTTTTATCTCTGTAGCTATAATTTTTGCAACTTCTCTGATAGCTTTACCTTCAGTCGATGCTTGGACAAGCCTTTTCAATCCTGGCGTTAAAGACAGAGTAGGTGGTTCATTATATTCTTTGATTAAGAATGTACTAAGTTATAAAATTCTAAAACTTCCTGTAACTTTTCAAGCAACTGTATTCTCAACATTTAAACCTATAATCTTTTCTATATTTGTAATTTCTTATTTAATTATTATGGTAAAACCATATTTAAAAAAAACATATTCTGCAACTAGTTTTAGTACAAATATAGGATGGATTACCTTAATATTATTTTTGTTTGCTGCTCCTTGGTATTGCTCTTGGTATTCCTCTGTGCTGTTGGCAATCGTAGCTTTAAATATAGATTCCAATTCAAAAAGATTCGTGATTACTAGCATCCTATTTTGTAGTAGCAGTACTGTTTTTTACTATCTGCTACGAGGTATACGACTATGCGATTTTTTAACGCTTGTACCAACCATAGCAGTGATTATATTTTGGCTTGTACGTGATATCCAAGCTCTAAAAAAGCCTCTGAAAAACTGAATCAAAAGCTAACATTTTTATAATTATTGTCGATAATTTTGTGGTAATAATTAAAATTTAATGCCTATAATTTGCCAACTATAAAAGTCCAAAATTTTATCATTCTTCAGTGCTTTTTATGCAAAATTGTTGTAAGTTAAAACAGCCATGTGCTTAAAAAGCTATACGTTACTCACATCTTTTTTACAATCTTTTAGTCCTTCTTTTATAAGCATCTGAGAGACTTATGGATTAGGCATACTTGATAAATTCTCGCTTAATATTCTTGCTAATACTGTGTTTTTATTGAGAATTAACGACTAACTAATCAGGGTTAGAAAAACAAAAGCGATCGCTATCGTAAATGTTGAGACAGATCCGGGTAATGGATAGTCTTAAAAAGAGGGGGAAGCTAGAGGTAGTGACTTTAGGCAGTTAACCTTTTTTTAATTAAAAATTAAGGAGGATAATAATTTTTAATTAATTAATTTGGGGTAAAAGCCCCCACAGATAGCGTCGGCGGTAAGCTCATCCTGGCTCGTCTTGCAATTTTTAATTAATAATTTTTAATTTTTAATTGGAGCGCAGCGACCTGACTCATGAATCGTCAATTAAGAGCGTTGACCAGTGACAATATATGCTACCCTCTGACCGATATTAGTTGCATGATCTGCCATCCGTTCCAGACAACGAATTGCCAATGCTAGCAGCACAATTGGCTCGACTACACCAGGTACATCCCGTTGTTGGGCTAAAGTTTGATAAACGCGATCGTAAGCATCGTCTACAGTATCATCTAGGTGCTTTAAACGCCGACCACCGCCTTCATCGAAATCTCCCAAAGCCTTTAAGCTAGTTGCTAGCATCGCCTGCGCGTGAAGGGACATGGATTCAATTTCAGATAAACACGTATGAGGCGCATAAGGAAAAATTTTAATCGCAATTTCAGCTAAATCTTCAGCATAATCGCCAATGCGCTCTAAGTCTCGCACCAGTTGCATAAAGGCGCTCAAGCAGCGCAAATCTTGAGCCGTAGGCGCTTTCAGCGTCATAATAGCCGTACAGTCTGATTCGATTTGACGATAAAAGCGATCAATCTTTTTATCTAATAGAGGAAGTTCCTCTGCTGCTGTTAAGTTACGAGCAAATAACGCTTGGTGGCTGAGGCGAAATGATTGTTCTACCAAAGCACCCATGCGTAATACGTCCCGTTCTAAGCGCCTAATGGCGCGTGCTAGTTCGGGTCTTTGAGAATTGGAACCATAATGGACAGCTTTCACACTTGTTGTCTTAAAGGTGAAGATATTACTAACTATAGTCTTGGCTTAAGGAGTTTGCCATAACTTCAGGAAATTGAAGCTGCATCCACGCGCCACCGGTTTCTGGATGGTTCATAGCTTTGATTGAGCCACCGTGGGCGATCAGAATTTGCTCAACGATCGCTAATCCTAATCCATTGCCAACGATCGCCCCGATAGAGTTACTATCTTGTGGGGAATGAGTTCGCGCCTTATCTCCTCGATAAAATCGCTCAAAAACGTGGGGTAAATCTGCCTCAGAAAAACCGACTCCAGAATCAATAAGATTTATTTCTAGAATTGGCGAAGTAGTATCATTATCTTTTGTTGATAAGATTTTCGCTTCAACATGAATACTTGTTGAAGGAGGACTGTATTTAATACTGTTGTCCAGCAAGTTGAGAAAAACTTGGAAAATCCGGGCTTGATCTGCTTTAATCCAAAGATTTTCTGGGCCAGAATAAGAAAGAGATAGATGTTGGCGCTGTGCTAACGGTTCTAGTGTTTCCCAAACAGATGTAATTAGCGATCGCAATTCTACAGCTTTGGCTTGCAATTGCATTGTTGGGTTTGCTTCCATTTGGGTGAGGTCTAACCAGCTTTGCACTAAGTTAATCAGCCGATCGACTTCCTGCATCAAACGGTAAACCCAGCGATTTAGAGGCGGTTCTAAGCGGATTTGTAAAGTTTCTGCAACCAAGCGAATTGAAGTTAAGGGCGTTCTGAGTTCATGGGCTAAATCAGAAAAAGAGCGATCGCGTACTTGATTTATGTCTAATAGGGGTTGACGATTTTCTAAAAATACTCCTACTTGTCCATTAGGTAAAGGCAAACTAGATGCCCGCAAAGCCAGAGATTTTAGTGTTGGCATCTCTGCCGCATCATCAAAAGATGGATGAAAAATCCATTCTCCCGTCTGTGGTTTTTGGCAATCACGAGTTTGCTCAATTAAATGGTCAAGTTCGTAAGACCGTACTAACTCTAGTAGTAAGCGTACTTCTTCTGGTTGCCACCTTTGCAGATACAAAATTTCCTGCGCCTGCCGATTACACCACAGCAGCTGATTTTCCTCATCTACCTGCAAATATCCCACTGGTGCAAAATCTAGCAAGTCTTGGTAAGTTTGCAATGATTGCTGCAAATCTTGCCGTTGCTGTTGCACCATCGCTATTTCCTGCCATAAACCAGGAATCAGCAGCAGTCCCTTCTTGGAAGAATGCGAGGTAAACGGTCGGAATAAGCGCCCCAGGTAGCGGTTAAGTTGAACCTGTTGCCAAATCCAAAACCCAATGCCTACTGCTAAACCCAGAAAAAATCCCAATAAAAGCATTTGAGTTGTTAGTTTGTTGGTGACTACTAAAAACTAACAACTATCTAAACTAATTATCCAAACCTATAGCCAAAACCTCGTACAGTCACAATATATTCGGGATGACTGGGGTCTTGCTCTAATTTTTCGCGCAACCAGCGAATATGAACGTCTACAGTTTTACTATCACCAACGAAATCTGGCCCCCAAACCTGATCTAGTAATTGTTCCCGCGACCATACCCGACGGGCGTAACTCATAAACAATTCCAGCAAGCGGAACTCTTTAGGTGAAAGGCTCACCTCTTGACCACGAACTAGCACCCGACATTCTTGAGGATTCAAGGTAACATCTTTGAATTTTAATACTGGTAGTTGTGGCAAATTACTTAGGCGTTGGCGGCGGAGTAAAGCGCGACAACGAGCTACTAACTCACGCATACTAAAAGGTTTGGTCAGGTAGTCATCTGCTCCCACCTCCAACCCCAGAACGCGGTCAGTTTCACTACCCTTAGCACTGAGCATTAAAATCGGTACTGGGTTGCCTTGATGACGCAGCAAACGGCATATATCTAGCCCATTGATTTGTGGCAGCATCAAATCAAGAATGATCAAATCAAAGGGAGCTTCCCCTGAGTTGGTTTCAAAACTTTTGAGATACTCTATAGCAGATCGCCCATCGGGTGCAGTTATCACCCCGTAACCTTCTTCTTCCAGGGCTACAGCTAGCATTTCCTGGATTAATTCTTCATCTTCTACTACTAGAATACGGCTGGTTTGTCCAATTTCCGTTCTGGCAGAGTATTTGGTCGATTCAGTGGTATACATTGATATCACAAAAGTCTGGGACTGTGCTTGTATCAATTAGCATGATTAAACTTATTATCTCGCCTTAGGGCTACGGCGCTTGTGCTAGGGTTAATTCTTTTAGATTTTCTTTACAAAAAGTAACATATTCAACATCATTCTCTTAAATCACCATGATTGCCAGCTTTTAATACTTTGTTGGGTGGCGCAATTATATAAAGCATTATCTTGACAAAAAGAGATGAGGTTAAGTATATTTGTCTTAGTACAAAAGTACCAATAAATTTCAAAGGGAAAACTATACCTGAAAAATAGAAGGACATAACTGTGGAAAATTCGTACCACCTAAGTGTCCTATGTTGATCATTTCAGTATTTCCACTGCGTTAAAAATGTTGATTTAAAGGCTACTCTGATGTCTGCATCGGGTAGTCATTGGTATGGCTTGCTACCCAATAAATCATTTGCCTATTGAAGGGAGTTGGAAGATGACTACAGTTGGAGTCAAAGACAGCAAACAACAACTAATGCAAGCATTTCAACAAATTATTATCCAAAGAAAAAAGCTGGAATCTAAAATAGCAACCAAACAAGAGGAAGCAGACAAGGCAAAAAGTCAAGAAATTCTGCAAGCAGCTTCTGCATATACGGTTGATAGTATTGTCAAAGGTTTAGCTGATTTACAATTGGAGTTTGGCAGTATTCTCAATGCGTTATCTGAAAAACTAGCTCAGGAAAATTCTAAGTTAGATGAATTGAACCGAGCTATAGAAATTGAAACTCAACGCTTACAAGAGCTTCAACAAATCAGAGTTGTAGCGGATACTCTAGACATTTTAAGTCAAGAACACCAAGAAAAATTAAAAACCCTAGAGCAAGATACTATCAGCAAGAGGGAAGCACTAGAAAAAGAAATTACAATTAGGCGTAAAGAATGGCAAAAAGAGCAAGCCGAGTATGAAGAAAAACTCCAAGAGTATAACGATTTATTAGTCAAAGAGCGCCAGCAAGAACAAGAAGAATCTCAATATAGGTTAGAAACTACTCGTAAACTGAATACAGATAGCTACGAAGCGATAAAGCGCCAACAACAAAGGGAAATACAAGAAAATTCTCAAAAGAAAGAGAAAGATTGGGCACAGCGAGAAAAGATATTTGCTGAACGCCAACCACTATTTGCTGACTATGAACAAAAGGTAACTACATTTCCTAATGAACTGGAAGATGCAGTAAAGAAAGCTAGAGAAGAAGCAATTAAAGAAACAAGCCAAAAAGCTAAAATTGAGGCTGATTTATTTGAGAGAGAATGGGAATCTAACAAACAGAGTTATGAGCAAAAAATTCAATCTCTGGAAGAAACAATTAAGAAACAGTCTGAGCAAATAGAAGGTATTTCTGCTCAATTGCAAACTGCATTAAAACAAGCACAAGACTTAGCTATGAGGGCTTTTGGTAGTTCTAACCCTAAATAGTTACGAGTTTGTAGCATCTTAACCATTTTTAATTCCTGAAGAGGAGGTTTGTTGTGGTGGTGAAAAAACCGACTGATAAGAATACTAAAGTAGAAATTCTTCAGGCTTATGAGGAGTTAGCTAAAGAAAAAGCAGCGCTGAAATTTGAACTTGAAAAAGTTGCCAAAGAAAACCCGTCTGGAACTAAAGAACAGCCTAAGTTAGAACAAAAAACAGCTATGAATCAGCTTTCTAGTGTCCAACAGAAGATGAACAATACAATTGAAAGCTTGGCAAAGATTCAATTAGGTTTTGGCAGTGCTGCTAATGAATTATCGGAACAGCTAACCACAAAAGCCTCTAAGTTGGAAGAAATTAGGCGAAATTTAGAAGAAGAAATCCAACAATTAACACAGCTGCACAATTTAGAAATTTCTGATGATATCTTGGATACTCTCATCCAGTCTTATGAAGATAATACGAAAGCTTATCAGGAAGAATATAACCAGCGTTCCGAAGTGTTATTCCAAGAAATACTAGAACAAAGAAATATTTGGGGAAAAGAACAGGAAGAACAGCAACGGTCTATAAAAGAACGGAATGAAAACTTGAAGAAAACTCGACAACGTGATGCCTCAGAGTATAAATATAATTTAGAACTCCAACGACAACTGCAAAGTGACGAATACGAACAAGAGCAGAAAGCACTATATAAACAACTAGAAGAATTATTACAAGAGACAGAGAAACAATGGGCTGAACGAGAGAAAGCAATTTCTGAGAGAGAGAAACAATTTGAAGAATTAAAAGCTAAGGTAGAGGCTTTCCCGAAAGATAAAGAAGCAGCTATCAAAAAAGCTATAGAAGAAGGCAAAGGCATCGCCCACTACCAGGCGAAAGTAAAATCAGATTTATATTCTAAGGAAGTGGAAGGGCAAAAGCGTTTCTATGAGCAAAGGCTGCAATCTCTAGAACAAACTATTACTAATCAAGAAACGCGGATTCAAAATCTTTCTAAACAACTTGAATCTGCGCTCAAGCAAGTTCAGGATTTGGCAGTTAAAGCTATTGAAGGGACTTCAAATGTGAATTCATATCAGGCTATTAAAGAAATAGCTTTAGAACAGGCAAAGACTCAAGCGAAAAATAAATAATCTCGATTATTTTTGAATTTGTATAGAGCAAGGGGCTTAAGCTCCTTGTTTTAAGCTGTTACGCAAATAAGATTGCACATCAACTGGTGAGGTTGTCCTTTGTCCTTGGTAAACACAAATGACTAATCACGATCTACACGGAAAATATTGCAATATGTAGGCGCGTTAGCTTATCAAGGTTGATTTTGTGCGGCTTCCCATAGAATTGGTATAAGCTGATTTATTTTTATGACAATTGATTTTAGAGACTTAATTTAAATTAAGCCTCTAAAACTGATTGATTATAAAGCTTTTATTCGGTTTTCTTTGGTTTTTTGATGTCTGGGGGAGGTTGTAATCTCTTCTTCTTTGTTCCGGTAGCCTGTGTTTGCTGAAATGCTTGATTAGAATTTGGCTCTTGACTAGACATAATAGTAAATTTTAAAATCTCCGACAATATTATCTACATCACGGGTATTGTAGATTACAGAAATATATCACAAGAAATTTAAATTTTTAACTAAAAAATTAGTACATAATGTCAATCGCGTAATAATCATAACTTGCTTTATACTTGAGGTTGATTTGGCATAATCTTAATACCCTTCCCTGGATAGCTTTCTAAATTTAGAGTTATCGGCAACTGAGAAAGCCGACTAGATAGTAGTATTTTGCCTAAAAATGGAATAAATAAGGCTAAAATCTATGTAAGTACAAGCCGCTGAATCTTAAATTAACTTTAAATTTATTTAACTTTACAGAATGCCAGACGCGGAAAAGTCCCTAAACCAGCTGGCTAATGAAAAGCTGCTGCATCGGCAAGTTAGTAAAAAAGCAAATTATTCGCTCTTAGCCAATGGAGAAGAGGGAATGGTACTTCTGTTGGCGGATGGTACTATCCAGGCTTGCAGTGCAGCTTGCGATCGCATTTTGGGACTAACCACAGGACAACTTGTAGGGCAGAATTTACTCGATTCCAAGTGGCAATTTCTTCATGAAGATGGCTCTCCTTTAACTAGCGAAACTCACCCAGCGATCGCTGTTCAGAAAACAGGTAAACCTTGCTTGAATGTGGTGTGTGGCTTTTATAAACCAAATGGTCAGCTAGTCTGGCTATTGTTGTCTTCACAACCTCTGTTCCAAGGTGGAGTAGACACTCCCTTTGCGATCGTCATAACTTTTTCGGATATTACAGAATTGAAGTACGCACAACTTGAGGAAAAATGTCACTGTACTGAAGATACTCAACAAGTTGAAGAAGAAAGTTGGTTGCAGCCAGAAGCTGAGATGATTGTTCCTCCTGCCTCTCTTGTTGATGCAAATGAATCTCAGATACTGTGGGATAGTCAACGTTTATTCCAACAAATTGCTGGTACTCTGCCGGGGATACTTTACATATATGACCTGATTGAGCAGCGAAATTCTTATGTTAATTACGAAATTGCTCAAGGTTGGGGCTACACCCCAGCAGAAATCCAGGCAATGGGAAAGGATTTATTTATCCAACTTCTACACCCTGAAGATTTAGCTCAACTCCCTGCTTATTTTGAAAGATTTAATTCTGCTCGTCAGGGCGAAGTCCTCAGTTTTGAATATCGGATTCGACACGCAAATGGAGAGTGGCGTTGGTTTTGTAGCTATGACACTGTATATAGCAGAACTGTTGAGGGATTCCCGAAATATCTTTTAGGCATTGCTTTTGATATTACAGAGCGACGACATATAGAAATTTCACTGCGGCAAAGTAACGAAAGGTTTGAGCTAGCAGCTGCGGCGGTTAATTGCCTAATTTATGACTGGGAAATTCACAGAGGTACTGTGGAAAGAACTCAGGGTTTAACACAGGTTTTTGGTTACACACAACAAGAAGCTGAACCTACCTTGGAGTGGTGGCAACAACTCATCCACCCCGATGACCAACAAAGAGTTAATGACCAGTTCATGGCTAGTATGGCCAATGGCAACCGTTATAGCATTGAGTATCGAATCCGTCACAAAGATGGCCGCTATGTATGGGTGCAAGACCAGGGGTTTGCTGTCCGGGATACAAATGGTCACGTAGTTAGGGTTGTTGGTGCTAGTACTGATATTACCGAACAGCAAGCTGCGCTGCGCGAACGCCAGCAAATTGAAACAAACCTGCGTGAGAGTGAAGAACGGATTCGGTTAGCCACTACTGCTGCGGAATTGGGTATGTGGTTTTGGAATATTACCACCAACGAGTTAGTTTGGACAGAGAAATGTAAAGAGCTATTTGGACTAGGTCCAGAAGTCGAAATGAGCTATGAGCTTTTTATCAACTGCATACATCCAGAAGATCGTCAACTCCTCAATGAAGCGATCGCTCGTTGTTTTCAGGAAAAGGTTGAGTATGACATTGAATACCGCAGTCTTTGGCCTGATGGTAGCATTCATTGGATTGCTGCTAAAGGTCGTGTCTTTTACGAAGCCGACGATCAGCCAGTTCGGATGATGGGTACTGCTCAGGATATTACTGGGCGTAAACAGATAGAAAATGATTTGCGCCAGCGTGAAGCTCAATTAAGGCGCTTAGTTGATTCCAATATTATTGGCATTATGTTCGCTACACCTGACCATATTACTGAGGCAAACGAGGCTTTTTTGGAAATGGTGGGTTATACGCGAGAGGAACTATTAGCAGGTAAGGTACGCAGAAAACAGATGACTCCACCGGAATATCACGCTCTTGATGAGCAGGGGATAGAGCAACTTTTAACGGTTGGAGTATGTAATCCTTTTGAAAAAGAATATATCCGCAAAGATGGTTCGCGCATTCCCATCCTAATTGGTGGTGCTTTGGTAGAGAAAGATCCGCCATCTTGGATCTGTTTTATTCTGGACTTAACCCCAAGGAAGCAATTAGAACAGACACTTAGACAACAAGCAGAGGAACTCAAACAGGCAAACCGAAACAAGGATCAGTTTCTCGCCATTCTCTCCCACGAATTGCGATCGCCACTCAACCCCATTTTAGGCTGGTCATCGCTACTCAAAAGCCGCAAATTTGATGAAACTACTACCAATCGGGCTTTAGAAACCATTGAAAGAAATACTCAATTGCAGATTCAATTAATTGATGAGTTGCTGGATGTATCCCGAATTATTCGCGGTAAGTTGAACCTGACTTTTGCCACTGTTAACCTAGCATCTGTAATTGATGCTGCATTAGAAACAGTCCGGTTAATCGCAGAAAGCAAATCCATTCAGATAAAAATACAGCTTGACCCTAATGTTGGTAAAGTATCGGGCGATTATTATCGCTTACAGCAAGTTGTAGGGAATTTACTCTCGAACGCTGTCAAGTTCACTCCCCCTAACGGATCAGTGGAAGTTAGCCTCTCGTCAAGTAGGGAATTTACTTCCCACTCAGCACTGATTCTTCAAGTCAAAGACACTGGACAAGGGATTTCCCCTGAATTCCTCCCCCACGTATTTGAATATTTTCGTCAAGCTGATAGCAGTACAACCAGAAAAGTTGGCGGGCTGGGATTGGGATTGGCAATAGTTCGCAACCTGGTAGAGCTGCATGGTGGAACTATAACAGCAGCTAGTCCAGGACAAGGACAGGGAGCAATTTTTACTGTGAGACTGCCTGTGATCAAAGAAAGTAAAGGAGATGAGAAAACTGGGGGAGGCACAGAGAAACTTAACTCGTTAGCGATCGCTGGACTACGGATATTAATTGTTGATGATGATGCTGATACACGGGAGTTTTTGCACTTCTTCCTACAACAGAATGGGGTACTAACAACTGTTGCAGCATCGGTAACTGAGGCGCTGGCTGTCATCGTCAAGACCATACCTGATGTATTAATCAGTGATTTAGGAATGCCTGAGATGGATGGCTACAGACTGATTAGGCTGCTCAGGGCTATGCCAAAGGAAGAGGGAGGGGAAATTCCGGCGATCGCTCTTACGGCTTATGCAGGAGAAAGCGATCGCAATCGAGTTCTAGCAGCTGGTTTTCAGAAACATATTGCCAAGCCAGTAAAACCAACTGAATTAATAACCTCAATTGCAGATTTGGTAGGTCAAAGATAAGTAACACTTGTGACTGGTTCAAAATGCAAAGAGAAGTTGCACTTCTGTGAAATTCAAATAGGACTTACGCAAACAATAGTAGAAACCTTTATTTTCAGGTAGGGACAATTTATGAATTGCCCCTAAGAGGTGTAGGTTTGCCTGACTCTTATCAAAAATCCTAGTTTATCCTTGGATTGATTTCCATAAAATTGTCTTTTGCAAAAGATAATTTCGAGGTAAAAATATTGGCGCAATCATGCCCCAATTTTGGGATTGCGATCGCTAATTTCCAGTCTAGTATTAGAATTTTTTCTATCAAGGACAACTATCTAAAGAGTGAAAGTTTTTGATCGTAATCCAGCCATTAGTTAGTTGTATAATCTCGATTAAAGGCTAATAATACATCATATCGTCAAAATACATTGCTACTTCTTAAACCTTGTTAAAGATCGTGATGTATTGAGATTGACGGTATTAACCCGCGTCGGCAACTATAAAGAAACGGCTATTAAAAGCCAATTTTCGTACTGCTTGACGGCGATTTTAGAACCGATAAAATCGTCTACTCGCTCTAAGGATATTTATTTTTGCAACGTAGGATATTACCACAGAATCACTGATTATCGTTATTAGTGTTATCTGCGGTTCTTCAAAAATCAAATAGGAACATAATACTATTTGTGATGAACATTTGGATAAATGTGATGAGATGTCAGAGCAGCTACTCATAATGTCCAATATTTTGATTTTCCAGAGTTAACGGTTGTATTTGGGGTTCCCATCCATAATCGATGTAAACCAAGCACTCATCTGGATATTTGTATTAACTTAACCTTGCACACAGTATTTTCCAATAGTCAATCCAAGAATTTCGAAAGAGGATATTTCTATGTTTAGTTTTTTTCGTTGGCCATCAGCAAGGGTTGCTTTACTAGTTCTGGGAATGACAGCTGCTACAATAACTCCCATCGTAATTTCTACCCCAGCTTCATCTCAAAATGCCGTTCCATCGCCATCTGAGACACCATCCCCTGCAACACCATCTCCAACTTCAACAGTTAACTTATCTGATGTTTCCTCAGATTATTGGGCGCGTCCCTTCATTCAAGCCCTAGCTGACAATAATGTGATTGCTGGCTTTCCTGATGGCAGCTTCAGACCAAATCAAGCCGTAACTCGTGCTGAATTTGCCGCCCTGATTCAAAAAGCTTTCCCTAATCAAAACCGAATTCGGCAATTAAGCGCAGGTGGATTTCGTGATGTTCCTGCTGGCTATTGGGCATCTTCTGTAATTCAGTACGCCTACGAAACTGGATTTTTGGCAGGCTATCCTGGGAACGTGTTTTCGCCAAATCAACAAATACCCAAGGTACAGGCGCTTGTTGCTTTAACGAGTGGTTTAGGCTTGACTGCTAGCAGCACTGGAGCCAGCACTGATCTCAACACCTACTACACCGACGCTTCAAGCATCCCGCAGTATGCCGTTGCTAGTGTTACTACTGCAACACAATCCAATATTGTTGTTAATTATCCAGATGTAAAACAACTCAATCCCCAACAACCTCTAACTCGTGCTGAAGCTGCGGCACTCTTATATCAAGCTTTGGCTAAACAGGGACGAGTGCAACCCATTGCTAGCAATCTTCCAGCTAGTCAGTATATTGTTGGTGGGACTCAAACTGGTAGCGATATTGTGACTCTTGCTTCATCCAGTAGTTCTCTTACAACTCTCACTTCTTTATTAAAGACAGCTGGTTTAACAGATGTTCTTCAACAGCCAGGCCCTTATACAGTCTTCGCTCCCACCGATCAAGCATTTGCTGCTCTACCTGCTGCTACCTTACAGCAGTTACAGCAACCAGAAAATAGACAAGCATTGATTAAGATTTTGACATACCATGTGGTTCCTGGTGCAGTCACTTCTAGTCAACTCGCGGCTGGGGAACTGCAAACTGCTGAAGAAAGACCTGTAAATATTCAAATCGATCGCGCTAGCAATCAAATCTCGGTGAATAATGCCAGAGTTATCCAGGCGGATGTTAAAGCTAGCAATGGTGTTATCCATGCAATTAACCAAGTCCTTGTCCCGCCTGATGTTAACATCAGTCAGTTAAATCAACCACCAACAGGAAATGCAGATGGAACACCGCCTGCTGTTAGACCAGGTAGAACTACTCTTGGTGGCCCTAGCTATATCGGGGTTGGCGGTAACATTGGTTTGAGCGGCAGTGATACAGCCTTAAGCGATGGTAACTTTACTGTAATTAGTAAAATTGGTCTGACACGCAATATCTCAGTGCGACCATCGGTGCTATTTGGGGATGATACAGTGTTTTTGGTTCCCTTGACTTTAGATTTTACTCCTCGTGCCTCTGCTGATGTGGGCGACCGAACCTTCTTTATATCTCCTTATATAGGTGCTGGTGTAGCGATCGAAGCTAATCTCGATACTGATTTTGGATTACTGCTAACTGGTGGTGTAGACATTCCTCTCGGTTCTAGATTTACGTTAAATGGCGCTGTCAATGCTGCTTTTATGGATGAAACTGATGTAGGGTTACAACTAGGACTTGGCTACAACTTCTAAGTCAACATAGAATTAGATCCCCCTAAATCCCCCGATAAATTGCGGGACTTTGACTCCGGTTCCCCCCTTTTTTAAGGGGGGTTAGGGGGGATCTAAAAGTGGCTAAAGTCACAGCGAAACACTTTTCAAATAACCTCTAAGACTTTGAAAACACGCGCTAGTCTTATAAATAAAAAAGAGTGGGAGGAAGCATATCAGTCAGCTTCAAACTCCCACTCTGCCATTTGCTGCTGAAGTGAACAGGAATGTATACAGACGTTGCCCGTTATTTAGGGGCTAATGCGTATCTCAACAACAACGTCCATACATATTTAATATTCCTGTTGCAGCAAAGGCTAAACCTAATTATTGATATTTATCTGCTGATAAAAATACTCTGCAAATAATTTAGTAGAGATAGTTTCTTGGAAATCATTTAGTAAATAAATAGGGTTTTACAAATTTAATTTGCTTTTATGGTAGTCCCTGATAAAAACCCTTGAAGTCGTTTATCTTCGTACAATTTAACTTGGGTAATTAGAATTTGGTTGCCATTTTGGCAGGTTTTTAAATTTTCTAATTGGGGTATTTTTTTGCTTTAGCAGAGTTAAAAGCTTGAGGCTTGAGGGGTTTTACCCCCTATTTTTTAAACAACAGTATTATGGAATTTGCTAATAGCGTTTAACTTTTTAAGAGGATGTTTTAAAAGTGTTTGGCTGTGCTTTTAAGTACTTCTAGATCCCCCCTAGCCCCCCTTAAAAAGGGGGGAACCGGAATTAAAGTCCCCCTTTTTAAGGGGGATTTAGGGGGATCTGAACTTTTGATACCCATAAGGGGACTTTTAAAACATCCTCTAAGGTATGTTGGAGGGGATTTAAAAGTGTTTAAAGTCACAGCTAAATAATTTTCAAACAACCACTAAGGTTAAAAGGGCGGTTAGAAAATGGTATGAGGCTTCGTTAACGAGGCTTTGATACTCGTGAATGAGGCTTTGAACTCCGTTAATGAGTTTTTTATACTCGTGAATGAGTCTTTGAACTCCGTTAACGAGTCTTTTATACTCGTGAATGAGTCTTTGAACTCCATTAATGAGCCTTTTATACTAGTGAATGAGTCTTTGAACTCCATTAATGAGTCTTTGATACTCGTGAATGAGTCTTTGAACTCCGTTAATGAGTCTTTTATACTCGTGAACGAGTCTTTGAACTCCATTAATGAAAAATATCTAACCATTCTTGAATTTACAGGGGTGAGCGTGTAGTAAAATTTACTCACCTCCGTAAAGTGAAACATGGCTTTAGACTTCTCCGGTCAAAATCTCCGAGGACGCAACTTCAAAGGTAGACAAGACCTTGCGGGTGCAAACTTTAGCTATGCCGATATCCGAGGGGCAAACTTCACCAATGCCAACCTGACAGGGGCAAAATTCAGCCATGCCAAAGCTGGACTGCAACGACGTTGGGTAATTGGTTTAGTTATTATCTCATTCTTATTGTCGGGACTGTCAGGATTTCTCTGGGCTTTCAATAATGTCTTGGTGTCGCGGATATTTAGCTCATCTAGTGAGAACCAAATTGCGGGCTGGGTTGCTCTAGTAACATTGATTGTCTTTTTCGTCATCACGATTCGGCAAGGAATAATAGTTGGTTTAGGAGCCGTCACCGTCACCGTCGCCGTCGCCGTCGCCTTAGCCGTCACCGGAACCGGAGCCGTTGCCGTTGCCGGAGCCGGAACCGGAGCCGTTGCTGGAGCCGTCCCCGTCGCCGTCGCCTTCGCCGGAGCCGGAGCCTTAGCCGGAGCCTTAGCCGGAGCCTTAGCCGGAGCCTTCACCAGAGCCTTAGCCGGAGCCTTCGCCTTCGCCTTAGCCGGAGCCTTAGCCGTTGCCTTAGCTGTCGCCTCCACCTCCGGTGAAGGCGGAGCCGTAGCCGGAGCCGGAACGTTATTTAGTATTTACATCAGCTGGCGAGCCATGAAAGGAGATCAAAAATACTCCTTAATTCGCAATATTGCTGTTGCCTTTGCCGCAACAGGAGGTACAAGTTTTCGTGGCGCTGACTTAACCAATGCTGATTTCACCCAAGCCACACTCAAAAGTACAGATTTCCGAAACACTATTCTTATCTGTAGCCGTTGGCATCAAGCCAAAATGCTCGATCGCGTTCGTCCTGGCTCAACTTATCTGCAAAACTTACAAGTACGTCAACTGCTGGTTACAGGACAGGGACAGGATAAAAACTTTGACCGTCAAATCCTGCGGGGTATCAACTTACAAAAAGCTAACTTAGCAGATGCCAGTTTTATCGGAGCCGATCTAAGTGAAGCAAACTTGCAAGATGCCGATTTGTCAAGAGCAAAGCTGAAGCAAACACAACTAGACGGCACAGATTTAACAGGTGCAACCCTCACAGGCGCGTACATCGAAGATTGGGGCATTACCAATACAACTAAATTGCATGGGGTGAGGTGTGAATATATCTTCATGCGCTTACCAACCAAAGAAGACCCCGATCCTCTCCGCAAACCTGATAATAAACAAGAGATATTTGCAGACGGAGATTTTGCCGACTTTATCAAGCCAATTTTTGACACCCTCGACCTTTACCATAATCAAGGCGTTGACCCCCGCGCTGTTGCCATAGCTTTCAAAAACCTCGCCGAAAACCATCCCGAAGCCGAGTTAGAAATCGTGGCAATGGAGAAACGCGGCGATGATAAAATCTTGCTCAGAGCCAAAACCGCCGCAGGTAGCGATAAATCTCAACTGAGTGCTGAATATTTTGATGATTATAATCAACTCAAAGCTTTATCGCAGAGTCAGCAATTATTGCTGGTAGAAAAAGATAAGCGCATTATTAGTTTAGAAAATATGGTAGATACTGCTCTCAAGCAGCCGAAATTTTATACACAAGGAGATACTAACGTGTCAGATATTAGCGGCATCAATATTGAAGGCAGCAGTAATGTTAGCGGTATCGCTGGCAATAATTCTATTGCTAATCTAGGAACCATTAGCGGTAACGTGAGTATTGCCCTCAATCAGTTACCTGATGCAACCGATGCCGAAAAACCAGGAATCAAAGAATTATTGTCGCAGTTGCAAGATGCAATCATCCAATCCACGTATTTGTCAGAAGAAGACAAAGCCGAAGCGCTAGAACAGGTGAACAGTTTAGCAGAAGCGGGTAAAAATCCCCAAGAATCGACTAAGCAGAAGACTGCAAAGACAGCAATCACCATGTTGAAAGGGATATTTACTGGCTTACCTGCGATCGCATCCCTGGTTGAAGCTGGTAATAAATTATTGCCTGCGATCGCAAAACTATTCGGTTTGGGATAACTTAACGTGAGGTCTTTTGAATAAAAAACCCCTAAGCCGTTAATACCTGCTGGGCTGTCAGTGCTAACTCAGGGAAAGTCGGAGAATATATTTGCTGGTTTCCTGTGAATACTGTTTGGTTATAACGTCCCTGATCCAACAAGCAGACTGTCACCTTTGCTTCCAGAGGATCAACAATCCAGTATTCAGGGATAGAAAAGGCTGCATACTCAAGTGGTTTCCTTTGATAATCTCGCTTCACAGACTCAGTGCTAACCACTTCTATTGTCAACAGTGGAGGTAACTCAAGCACCGCCGATTTACCCTGAATAGATTGTCGCTGTTCTTCAGTCATCACAATTAAATCAGGGAGACGGGATTTTTTGACAGAGGTACGAACGCCAGTACCGCTAGGACGAACCTGCCAATCTAACCCTAGTCGTTGGATTTCTAGATAGAAGCGAATCAACAAGAAAGTAACGATCGCTTCATGCAAATCTGAGGCTGGAGGCATTTCTAGCAGTACCCCATCCTCAAGTTCATAGCGCTTGTCAGTGCCATCATCGTAGGTGAGATATTTCTTAAAAGTATACAGACGTTCTACAGGTTTTGTAGTGGACATACTTATGTCTCCAGTTCCTCAAGGGACGGGTGGGAGTGTCACGATCATATCTACTTTCTTCATTCTCAGGTAGTTTTGGAATGTAGAGTTGAATTTTTCCAAAATGTCTTTAACTGAAGAAATTCTTTCCCAATTACCAGGCGATGTTTTAGCAGGATTACGCCAAAGCGATCGCATCCTCACATCTCTGCGCGAAAACTCCGCACCCGCACCACAGTTAGTTAAAGAAAATCAACAACCTTTAGGCGTTGTAGACTTTGATGTGCTGATCTGCGGTGGCACTTTAGGGATTTTAATTGGTTGTGCCTTGGCGGTGAAGGGACTGCGGGTAGCGTTGATGGAACGGGGAATTTTGCGGGGGAGAGAACAAGAGTGGAATATCTCTCGAAAAGAACTAGATGTGTTTGTGGAATTGAACTTGCTGACTGAGGAAGAATTAGAGAGTGCGATCGCAACTAAATATAACCCAGCGCGAGTTAGTTTTGATGGCGGTACAGAAGTTTGGGTAGAAGATGTCTTGAATATTGGCGTAGATCCAGTTTATCTCCTGGCTACATTGAAGACCCGATTTCTCACCGTGGGTGGGAAGTTGTTAGAAAATACACCATTTACTGAAGCAGTGGTTCATCCAGATGGGGTGATGGTAAATAACCAATTCAAAACTCGGTTATTAATCGACGCAATGGGACATCTTTCACCAATCAGCCAACAAGCACGCCAAGGCAAAAAACCAGACGCGCTGTGCTTAGTTGTCGGAAGTTGTGCCCAAGGTTTTGCGGAAAATAACTCAGGCGACTTGTTGTTATCATTTACGCCTTTGCAAAATCAATGTCAGTACTTCTGGGAAGCTTTCCCAGCCAGGGATGGCAGAACCACTTATTTGTTTACCTATATGGATGCACATCCCCAACGTTTGAGTTTAGAAACTTTGTTTGAAGAATATCTGCGTCTATTACCAGAATATCAGGGAGTGGAATTGAGCAAACTGAAATTTCAACGGGCGTTATTTGGCTTCTTTCCTACCTATCGCCAAAGTCCTCTCAAAACTCCTTGGAATCGCATTTTACCAGCCGGAGACAGCAGTGGTAGTCAGTCTCCCTTAAGTTTTGGTGGTTTTGGGGCAATGGTGCGTCACCTGAAGCGTTTAACTTATGGCATTTACGAAGCGCTAGAAACAGAACAATTATCTGTAAAAGCTTTAGCACTGCTGCAACCCTATCAGCCAAGTCTAACTGTTACTTGGTTGTTTCAAAAAGCGATGAGTGTTGGTATAAATCAGAAAATTGCCCCAGATCAAATTAACCAACTCCTCTCTGCGGTATTTCAAGAAATGCAACAGTTGGGTACACCAGTGTTAAAACCATTTTTACAGGATATAGTGCAGTTTTCGGCGCTGACCCAAACACTGTTAAAAACTGGTTTATCTCATCCGGGAATCGTTGCCAAAATCATTCCGCAAGTAGGTTTAGGAAGTTTATTAGATTGGACGTTACATTACGGTAATTTAGGTGTATATACTGCCTTGTTTTGGTCGAGTCCAATGTTAGAAACATGGATTAAGAATCAACCAAATGAACAACAATATTATTGGCATCGTTTGGTTGATGCCTGGAAGTATGGTTCTGGCGGTGATTACTCAGATGAAACTTAGAATTTTATCAGTGTGAGGATAACATGATTGAACGGAAATCATTAGGAATCAAATACTTTGCAGTCCTGATTGGATTCCTGCGCGATCGCCCAGGTTTTCTGGAGGAAATTCGCCAAGGTACGAGATTACCAACTAAAATCATTTCTCTGCTGGTTTGCAGTTCCTTATTTCTCGCCGCGTATGGCGGAATCATTGGTGCATACCATAGCTGGATGCAGGCTTTGTCTTCTGCCATTAAACTCCCAGCCCTTTATTTAATCACACTCCTAATTTGTATCCCGACTTTGTTTTTTGCTAATATTATTTTTGGTTCCAAGCGAACTTTTGCACAGCATTTAGCATTAGTCTTAACTGCGGTTTCAGTCACAAGCGTACTTTTATTTAGCTTTGCACCAATCACTCTATTTTTCTTGATTACTACGAATAATTACCAATTTTTAATTCTGTTAAATGTATTCATCTTTGCATTAACTGGATTTATTGGTATTTCGTCTTTATATCAGGCGACGAGTTTAGTTTTAGAACAAGATGATGAAGGTAGTAAGACACGCCAAAAGATTTTACAATTTTGGCTATTTCTTTACGCTTTCGTAGGTAGTCAGTTAGGATGGACTCTCAGACCGTTTTTTGGCACACCGGGTTCTACCTTTGAATTATTCCGCGAAAGAGAAGGTAATTTCTATTTGAGCGTTATTCAAGCTATTGGCTATCTTTTAGGAATCCGTAATTAGTCATTAGTAATTCAACAAAATATAGAACAGATAAATTTATGCTTGATAAGAAAAATCGCGGAATTCAACAATTTGGTGTTTTGGTTAATTTATTGCGCGATCGCCAGTCTTTTTTAGAAGAAATCCGTCAGGGAATAAGATTACAAAATAAAATCAGTTCTTTGTTTGTATCGAGTTCTATCTTCTTTGCCCTTTATGGAGCAATTATCGGTGCATCCCACAGTTGGGCACAGGCATTATCTGGTGCGATTAAACTTCCGGTATTCTATTTAATCACACTGATTATTTGTTTCCCGACTTTGTTCTTTTTTAATGTTTTGTTTGGTTCTCGAAGCAGTGTTTTACAGCATTTTGTTGTATTACTCACATCTGTATCAGTGATTAGCGTACTTTTATTTAGTTTGGCACCAGTTACACTATTTTTTCTCATCACTACACCAGATTCCTATCAATTTTTCAAACTACTGAATGTGCTAATTTTTGGTATTACAGGCATCTTTGGTGTGAAATTTTTATATGAAGGGATGCAATTACTCTCTCAACAAGATGAAGTCGGTAAAAAAACCCGCACCACTATTTTAAGATCCTGGTTATTGCTTTATGCCTTTGTTGGTATGCAGTTAGGATGGTTTCTCAGACCATTTTTTGGTGCGCCTGATTCTAAATTTGAATTATTTCGCGCAGTAAAAGGCAACTTTTATTTGGATATTGTTACCGCAATTTCCGAAATTTTAGGTTTGCGTTAACAGATTGCGGAAATCCCCCTGCCTAAATTCACAGTGAAACCCTTTTAAAACAACCTTTAAAGCCTCGATTGCACTAAGTTTCACCACTCACCGCAGTCGAGGTTTAATTAGGCCTATCCGCAGCAATCTAGTCATGATGTCGTCTTTGCGATCGCAAACCAGCCAATAAAGCCGCATTTCAGAAGATGTTTACAAAATAAGTAATCAGATAATTTCTATGAAATAGATTTAAGTATATATCAAGTAGTTCCGTGTTTGTACGCTATCAGATATTTACGGATGCTCTTAAAATCAACCTAAATTTATTTCCGTAAGGAGTCAAGTATGAAGACTCATAACATATCTTTCATAAAGACAAATGGACTCACGATTTTGCTGGTATTTATCTCAGTTATATTTATTTTTTCTTTAACTCTAATCTTTTCGTTATTTGAAAATATTCAAGGACTTTCAAATCAAGAAAAAATAGAATATATCACCCAAGCATTAACAACTATTGCGATCATTATTGGAGGACTAGCATTAATAATTAATGCTTACTATACATCCAGACTTTCTTTGGATGAAAATCAGAGCCTGTTAACGCAGATCCTTGCTGGAACACTAGCTTGGGATAACAATATAGTAACTGGTATTAATTACAAGCAACCAACTCCCCAAGAAATTGTTCCCGAACGCTTTTCTAAAGCAATTGAACAACTAGGAAATGAAAAAATTGAAACGCGGTTTGCTGCAATTTATGCTTTAGAACGAATTGCCAAAGATTCTCCGAAAGATCATTGGACAATTATGGAAATTCTTGCTGCTTTTATCCGCGAGAATGCTCCGGTAAATCAAAAATATGAGGACGAGTTAAAGGTATCATCAAAACTTCCTACAGATATTCAAACAGCGATAACTGTTATTGGACGACGCGATTCACATAAAGACCCGGTAAATCAAAAACTAGATTTACGCAATACAGACCTCAGTAATGCAGACTTAACGGAAGCTAATCTATCCAAGGGAATTTTCGTAGGAGCTAACTTACAATGGGTAAATTTTACACAAGCAAATCTCTCAGAGGCAGACCTATCAGTAAGCAATCTTTGTGGGTCAGTCTTCTATGAAGCCAACCTCTCGAAGGCAACCCTTCCAGAAGCCAATTTACAAGGCGTAATTCTCAGAAAAGCAAACCTCTCGAAGGCAATCTTTTATGATGCCAACTTGGAAGGAGCAATTCTTTGTGATGCCAACTTGGAAGGAGCAATTCTTTGTGATGCCAACTTGGAAGGAGCAATTCTTTGTGATGCTAACCTCTTTGAAGCTAATTTCGAGGGTAGCAACCTCCAAGATGCAAACCTGATTGGCAGTAACCTGCAAAACGCAAAACTTGCTGGGGCCAACTTAGAAGGCGTGTTACTCAGTACAGCTAATCTGCAAGATGCCAACCTCCAAGAAACTAATCTCTTTAGGGCAAACTTGAGCGGATGTGAGAACCTAGAATTACAGCAGATTGAACAGGCATTTGGCGATCGCACAACAATCCTACCGGAAAATCTGAACATACCTCAACATTGGCGTTAACAAAAAGCCCTGGCGAACGGAATTCACAGTTACAGAAACAAAGTCTCCCTCCTTGGACTAGAGAAACTTAAGGTTTTTAAACCCGCCTGCGCGGGTTTTGTTCGTATAGACCCGATTTATAACCGTATTTTAACTGTGTTGAATTTAGTACCCAAAACTATAAAGTTGCCAAAAACCTGATATCCTCTATCAGCGAGGACATCGAATATAAAGCGACGATTATGGATATCATTGAAATTCTCAAAGAAGACTATCAAAGATTCCCAGTCAATCAAACTTACAGCATTTATGCTCCAGACGTTTATTTTCAAGACCCACTGAATAAATTTCGTGGTGCTAAACGTTATCAAAAAATGATTAATTTTATCCAAACTTGGTTTTTAGATCCCAAGATGGACTTACATAATATTCAACGTTTAGGAGACACAATCAAAACTGAGTGGACACTCAGTTGGAATACTCCTCTCCCCTGGAAGCCACGGATTTCTATTCCTGGTTGGAGTGAATTAGGTCTTAACTCTGATGGTTTGATTGTCTCCCATATCGATTATTGGAATTGTTCACCCTTAGACGTAGTGAAGCAGCATTTCTAGCGCTTCTGGGTTGAGTCCAATATATAACCTAACCTCCAGCCCAAAATACCATATCTCTCCTTGTCAACTTAGGTGTACACACAATTTTTGTAGAGTTGTCTCCCAGTTTTTAGAAGTCTACAGTGTATACACAAGTCTTAAAAACCTAGCTTGATGAAGTTTTGCTGTTTTGCTCGTTCCCATACTCCGTATGAGAATACATTCATCTGGGCTGCTGAATTAATGTATCACTGGAGGCAGAGCCTCTAATCAGCTATTCCCGCCCTCTGTATTGATAAAATAAGACAAAATTGAGCCATTATGATGAATATTCCGATATTCATCACTAAGAAGCAATTGCCCAAAAAACTAGAGCCAATATCTGAATTAAGAGAAATTACTCAGATTAGTGTATTAGTTTTATGAGAAATAAAATTATTCACGAATTTTACTGAACCAAAAAACAGCTTGACTAAGCCAAACTAACTTTAGAACCCCATTTAAGGAATATATCTATGTCTCCTCCAAAAACGGACATCACATATTCTATAAAAAGCTGACTTAAGATCGGCTGGACTGAAATCAATGGATTCAAATATGAATTCAATCTTCTAATAAGAGAGATTAAAAAAGAACAAATATTATTTGTTCTCTAAAAGCATTTGTCGCAATTTATCAAACAGAATTCAATAGTGAAGAATCAGAATCAAGAATTAATTCTGGCTTAAAAATTGAATAGCGCAGTAGTAGCAAGTCTGCAATTTTCTTAACCAATGAAGTCTTTGTAACCTCACCAAATCATAGATGTGGTGGTGACACAAGGCGCAAGTCTATCTAGTCTAGCTTTGCCAACAAGATACTCACGCAGCATTTCTTAGAGAGCATCTAGATTCTGAATTGATCATCAATCTATTCAATGATGCTCTTTGGATAAGAAAAGGTTATATACAGTTAATACCATGCAATGTCATGTATATTCTGTTAAGCATTTTCTCGTCTAGCCTCATTTATCGTAATGCTGAAAATGCTGCTATCTGCGAATTTCAACAATTTTGCTTGTCTAAACTCTCATTAGAGTTTATAGTGATACGGTGTTTTTCCCTTACAATTTCTTGGCGGATTTTTATCATGATTTATTCTCAAAAATTTCAGAAATATTTGGCAGGTTTCTCTTTATCTGTCGTATTAGTAGCTGATTTCGTCCTCACCCAAAAAGTCCCTCCAGCTTCTGCCGAAATAGTAAATTCATCTATTGGGAATGCTGTGACATTTAGTTGTAATGATAGTGAAGCGACAATCAAATCTAAGAATGGGGCTAGAGTAGTTAGTGGAAGTTCAGCCATTTACATTGGTTATCAGCAAGTCTCATCTAAGAACAAAAACCCTATAACTATCCGTTTTAATAATGGGATTAAAACATGGTGTCGGACTGATTACGAAACAACGAATGATGACGGTACAGGTTACGGATTGTATTGGAGTGGGGGGAGTGTTTTATATGGCGTTTACTCTTCCACCGGCAGTCAAACTGGTAATGATTTTCGCCGCTTTGCAACTGGGCGTTGGTTGCCTAGCTATGGTAGTGGAGGCGGCCCAAAAGTCGCAGTTATAGCCCGCATTAATCCAGCCAATGGCGAGGTTTACTATGCCACATTTTTAACTGCTAAAAAGGCAGATAATGGAAATACAAACTCTTTAGTAGTCAGAAGCCTAGCATGGAATGGCACAAATTTAACTGTGGAAGCAAAGTCATGGTGGACTCCCCGCCGCACTAATACCAACTCCATGACTTGCTCTGGTGCATCACCTTATATATACACAGCAGTATTTACTGGCGATTTAACAAAGGTTAACTCGGCTTCCGCTGCTACCTGTAATTAAGGTATAAGGATTCAGCTATCAAATCTAGGACTTACGCAAAACTACAGGCGGTAGGGGCAATTAATGTAGACGCTTTGCGGCTACTCTACGAGTTAGTACCCGCAGGGTATTGTCCCTACTAAAAAATTAAGCTTTGGGCTATTTTTTGCGTAAGTCCCGAAATTGAGGAAGCATATTTTTCCACTTGTTTGAGAATTGACAAAAGCGATCGCTCTTTCTCAATTCTCTATTCCTAATTTTTCCCATGCGGACGATGAATAATTGTCTCCAAAACCCGCCGCTTGGCTTTCGGATCAATGCCTACTAAGCGGATATACTCACCGCTATATTCTGCCAAAGTTGCCTCTAAGTTTGAGATTGCATCAGACTCGGCATCAATGTGGCTATGAACACAACTTTGCCAAGAACCTGTGCGGAAACGGCGCTCATCTACGTGTTCAATGCTGATTTTGTAACCTTGAGATAATAATTGCCGAATCTGTTCTTGTGTCTCTAGGGTTAAATGTGGGCTTGATACTTCCTGTTTCTGGAATCCATTAGTTTTTGGTTCTTGAGTTGCACCATTGCTTGACGGCTGATTAATTGGTGTTACAGCAGCAGGCTGTGCAGATTGAGAATTTCTACCTCGATTCAGTCGGTTGTAATCATCAACTAAATGGGAATTTTCCACCCGTTTTTGTTCACCAACGAGGAAGTTACCAGACTCGATTAAGTGAGACAGTCTGAAATCAGGCTTTTTAAATTCTGGTGGCCCTTCAACGCTATTAACCACATTCAAGGATACTTGCTCAAAACCTACTTGATGGATGTAGTTACGGATTTGTTCGTCATAAATGCGCGATCGCAAAGCGCTAAAAAAGTCAATGGACTGATTGACAAATGTATCAACTAGTTGTTCAACTTCTTTCTGTGACAATCCATCCGCTTCAAAAATCCCCTTGACAATTCCCACCTTATCGTCTCTGTCTGGCTCCCAGTAAAATTTCTCCATCCGTCCATCCCGAATTAACGGTGCATAGAGGGTGGAAAAATCATTACCTGTGACGATAATCGGTACACGATGTAAAGGCGTGGAATCATAGCTTCCAGGCAACTGCACATCTGTGGGATTATCAGCAATATTCATCAGTGTGGCATTCACCAACTGCGTATTTACAGTATATTGAGTGCCTTCGTCAAAGCGTCCAGCCCCCGCATCTAAATCGTTAATCATCAGTACACACATTTTGCCGCGTACTTTGATCAGTTCTGCTGTTTCCCGATAGCGCAGCCGAATCAACCGCGCTGGATCTCCTGCATCTGGACTTTCCAATTCGCCGCCAGAGATGTTAGTCACTTCGATACCCATTTTCTCGAAGACTAATTGACATTGAAATGTTTTGCCTTCACCTTTGCGTCCGTGAATACCTAAAATCACGGGAACTCGCACGCCAGGAAGCTTTAGAAAGTTTTTAGTGATGTGGACAGCCAATTTGTCCAGAAAGCGGGGAGCGATGTAGTAACCCATAAAATTATCTTTGCCTAGCACTGCCTAAAGTAATGTTAAGTTTTTTTGGTGATGACTGTTTATTTATCTTTTGGTAGAAAAGCAACGCTATTTACCATAAACGTCTTATTGGATATAGATCAAAAATTTTATCAGCACTCAGTAAGGGTATATTTTCCACTATCGATTGTGCAATTAAAATTCGGTCGAATGGGTCACGGTGATGTAAAGGTAGCGTGGCAACAACAGTAATATGATCTATGGTGATTGGCAGTAATTCAATACCATTCCTAATTATTTGCTGTTCGATAAACTCGTCAAAAGTCAGACCAAAGTTGAGTTTACCAATGCTGTGCTTAATTGCCATTTCCCAAACACTAGCAATACTCAGTAGATTATCGTTATTTTCAATTTGCGATCGCATACTAACGCTGATTCTTGGATCACCCATCACAAACCAAATAAAAATATGAGTGTCCAGTAGCTGCCTCATTACATATATTCCTTAAAATCTTCTAGTGGTTCATCAAAGTCATCAGATATTGTCACAAGTCCCTTGGCACTACCATACTTAGGACGGTATTTAAGTGGCGACACAGGAGTTAACTTCACCAAAGGTTGATTATCTTTGATAATAATAATTTCCTCACCACTGAGTGCTGCTTCAATTAAGTCGGGTAAATTTTTAGATGCTTCAGTTAGAGGAATATGCTGCATATATTTTTTTTCCGAGAATTTCAAAACTGGGAATTGCTTGCTTATCGACATCAAAAATGCAAAATTCTTTCAACCCTCGCTCAGTTGGTTGCCAACCTTGCTCCAAAGCTAGCAAGATAACTGAACGTACTACAGAAGGAATAATCAAAGGAATAACCATCAATCGATAAGGAAATATCGTAGCCAATCGTTGTCCTGTCTGGGGTTCACGTACAACAATCAACTTTATGTAACCGCTATCGGGTTTAACAGTCCAACGGTAGGTTATATTATTCACCGTAATCGGCCTTGTTCCTTTTTTTGGCCATGCAATTATTTCCCCTTTTTTTATAGGATAACTTAGGGCGATCGCTGTTTGCTCATTGCTAAACTTTAGGGAAACCAATTTAACCAAGCATCCCAATTTTCCACAATTTTTGCAAATTCTGCATAACCTCCTGCTCTAGGATGAGCGCCATCATTAGCTCTTGCTTCATTAATCCAGATATTTGATTTTTCTAATATCGGGAAAACATCTAAATATGGAATATTTAATTCATTACAAATTAAAGCAAACTGTTTAGATAAATCAATATTTCTCTTCCTTCTTTGAATATCTTCTTGTTCTGCGTATGGTGCTGGGCCAACTATAAAAATAGGGTATAACTTTTGAGCTTTACTTAAAATTTCATAGGCATTTTTGATAGAATCTGCCAAATCCACACGAGTTTTACCATTTTCTAATGTTGTGTCATTCAATCCAAAAGAAAATATAACTCTGCCATCATATTCTTTCGGTAATCGCAGTGATACTTCTTGTAACCAACGCTTTGCTATATCAGTACTCGTATCACGCCTAATTCCTAAATTATAGTAAGTAATGTCATAACCTTTTTTATTAGCATTAGCACATACTCTCCCAGTCCAACCAAGACATTCTTGGTCGCCAGTACCGTTAACGAAGGAGTCACCAACAAAGCAAATTCTTACTTCCGGCAGATGTTGTAATTCCATTTATTATATTAAAAAAATGCAGAGGTTTATGCAAAGAGACACTGAGTTATTCTCTGCGTTGCTCTGCGTTTCAAAACAAATTTAATAAATAAATAGGAGAGGCAGATAATTCTACCTCTCCTATGGGGATAAACTAATTACTTAAAGCTCGCTAGCTTTAGTATCTGGTAGCTTTGTTAGGTTTGTGAACAAGAAAGCTGAGAATTTGGCACTGCTTGATGTTGTCAAAACCCACAACACGGATATAGCTGGTGTTGAATTGAGAACGACATGCTTGAACTTCGCTCAATACTTCTTGAGTGGATTTAGCACCGAACAAAGGCAGCTTCCACATTGTCCAATATAATTCTGTTGGCTCAGAAGTTTCGTTGAACTCGATCGCTGGAATGTAACCTTGATTCAAAATGTACTGAATCTGCTTGGCAATTTGAGCGTCAGTAAGGGGTGGCAGATAAGAAAGGGTTTCGTAACGACGCTCTTTTGGTAAAGTTTGCATAGCTTTTGATAATGGGTTGCGATTTTTTACTACTAGGTTGACCGAACTAATTGGATAAGTTATCCAAATTCGGATCTGAAGTTGCTTGCTGTTCTGTTTGCAGACTGGGGTTAGATGTGTCTACTACTTGTGTGATGCGTTCTAAATGCTGGCGACGCTGTTCCATATTGGCTTGCTGAATGCCAGTGCGAACCATTTCCGGTAAAAACTCTGCAATTTCTTCGGCAATGTGTTCTCTGACAGTCATGATCCGCAATGCCAAATCTGGCTTTTCTCGCAACAGTTGCTCAAGGAATGACTCACCATTTTGAATTTTGCCAGACGAAAAGTTATGCAGCCAAAGTTCTAATGGCGGATTAGTTTCGCCTAGCTGTGCCAATACTGTCCTTAGAGCCTGATAAGTCAGATAGCTTTGGAGAGTTTTGGCTGTGTCCTTCGCAATTTGCTTAAGATTCATGCTTGACCCCAGCCCTGAAGAGTTATGAGTTATGAGTTATGAGTTATGAATTAATGCAAATCCTAACTCTTAACTCTTAACTCTTAACTGTTAACTCAGATCAGACGGTATCCATTGCTTCAAACTCGAACTTGATTTCTTTCCACAGTTCGCAAGCAACAGCTAGTTCAGGAGACCACTTGGCAGCTTCGCGGATGATATCGTTACCTTCACGAGCCAAGTTACGGCCTTCGTTACGAGCTTGAACAACGGCTTCCAAGGCAACGCGGTTAGCAGTTGCACCAGGAGCGTTACCCCAAGGGTGTCCCAGAGTACCACCACCAAATTGTAGTACGGAGTCATCACCAAAGATTTCTACTAGCGCGGGCATGTGCCATACGTGGATACCACCAGAAGCAACTGCCATTACACCAGGTAGAGAAGCCCAGTCTTGGGTAAAGTAAATACCACGAGACTTGTCTTGCTCAATGTAGTTTTCACGCAACAGGTCAACGAAGCCCATTGTGATGCCGCGCTCACCTTCCAATTTACCAACTACGGTGCCGGTGTGGATGTGATCACCACCTGACAAACGTAGAGCTTTAGCCAATACACGGAAGTGGATACCGTGGTTCTTTTGACGGTCAATTACAGCGTGCATAGCACGGTGAATGTGTAGCAAGATACCGTTATCGCGGCACCAACGAGCCAATGTGGTGTTGGCGGTGAAACCTGCGGTTAGGTAATCGTGCATGATGATGGGCTGTTTGAGTTCTTTAGCGAACTCGGCCCGTTGCAACATTTGTTCACAGGTGGGGGCGGTGACGTTGAGGTAGTGACCTTTAATTTCACCAGTTTCAGCTTGGGCTTTAGTGATAGCTTCAGCTACGAACAAGAAGCGATCGCGCCATCTTTGGAATGGTGCAGAGTTAATGTTTTCGTCGTCTTTGGTGAAGTCTAAACCACCGCGTAAGCACTCGTATACAGCGCGTCCGTAGTTCTTAGCAGATAGACCCAATTTGGGCTTAATGGTACAACCCAGCAAAGGACGACCGTATTTGTTTAACTTGTCGCGCTCAACTTGGATACCATGAGGAGGCCCTTGGAAGGTCTTGATATAAGCTACTGGAAAGCGAATATCTTCTAGACGTAGTGCCCGCAGAGCTTTGAAACCAAATACGTTACCTACAATTGAGGTTAATACGTTGGTTACAGAACCTTCTTCAAACAAGTCCAAAGGATAGGCAACGTAGCAGATGTACTGGTTGTCTTCGCCGGGAACTGGTTCGATGTCATAACAACGACCTTTGTAGCGATCGAGGTCGGTGAGCAAGTCTGTCCACACAGTTGTCCAAGTACCTGTGGAAGACTCAGCCGCTACAGCCGCACCTGCTTCTTCGGGAGGAACACCAGGCTGGGGTGTCATGCGGAACGCAGCTAGAAGATCGGTATCTTTTGGTGTGTAATCGGGTGTGTAATAAGTTAGTCTGTAATCTTTAACCCCGGCTTGATACCCAGACTTGCTCTGAGTCTTCGTTTGAGCGTAAGACATATTTTATCCTTCCCTGAAATCACTCTTAATTAATTATCAAATCACGTTTTGTACAACTTCCCCTAAACCCTTTTTTCCCCCCTTCATCGGGGAGAAGATTCGGGAAAAATTTTTGTTAGGGGTTGTTTTTGCCCAAGGGTTGCAGTTTTTTTGCGGCGGACACTTTGGTAGCGGTGGTAGCCCTCCTCACCAGTGTTATCCCCTTCTAGGGGTACACGACCTAGCGCTTCTACTGTTTCCTCTTTATACGAATCAAAATTCTTTTTTACCTCTTTTTCGCACCCGACTAAACCTTCTCAATTTCACCAAAACTCCCGCTTTTTGCGGCTTTATTTTAGATAATTCCCCTACAAATCGAGGTATTCAGGGGATTGGACTGGCTGGCAGACATTCCCACCTCTACACTCCTTCTATCTTCCCCGTTGATGGAAAAGATACCAGAAAAGAATTTACTTGACAGAGATTTAGCAGAGTGGTGAGCGAAAGATAAAAAATTGCACACCACGTAATTTGTAACTTATTCCACAATATATCAATAATTCGATAAGTTATTCTTTCAAAGTTTTGAACTTATATATTTAGTTTTGTTATTACATAATGATTTAACATTTTATTACAAACGCTTTACAAGGTGTCATCAATAGTGTTTTGGGACTGGGTAATAAGAAAGTATTCCTAAATATTTATTCTCCAGTCCCCAATCCCCAATGTTTAAAAAATCCCAACTAGGGGAACACTGAAATTAACCCAAAGCCAGTTTAGGTAATGACTATGGGTACTGTCTCCAAAGGAAATGTCACCGTGGTATTATTTTGCAAGCGTACTAGTTTATTGATTACTTCTATCTTTTTTGGGTTAATAGCTGTGCCAGGTATGGGATGGGCACAAAAAACTCCTGACATCAAATCATCTGATTTAACGCCCGCTTACCCACCTTCTGCGCCGCCACCGCGAGTAGAATCTTTGCCAGATGAGCGCGGAGTGCAAGAAAATTCACCAGAAACTGATTATCGTGTTGGTAACTTACTAGCAGATGTTACAGGCAATCTTTGGGTAGGTTCTTGGCGAGGACTATCGCGGATTGATCCTAAAACTGGCAAGATTATTTCTCGTGTTAGCTTACCGAATGTTGCCATTGGTGCTTTAGCCCAAGACAAAGTAGGACGTTTGTGGGTGGGAAGTTATGGCGGACTAGTTCGAGTAGACCCTCGCACCAATGAAATCACTGCACAGAATTTATTTTTGCCTTCTAAACGGGTTTTATCACTGTTACTTGACAAACGGGGTTATTTGTGGACTGGAACTGATAGTGGTTTAGCCCTAATTAGTCCTGACCAAGGTTTGATTATGACAACAGTAAAAAATCTGCCTGGTGTCAGCGCCAACACCCTAACTTTAGATGCTGAAGGTCAACTGTGGGTTGGCACTCTTGATGGATTGGTGCGGGTAAATACTGCTAGTGCTTCGATTATGAAGCGGATTGCTGATTTACCAGGGACGACTGTTCAAGCTTTAGCTATCAGTCCAGAAGGCTTAATTTGGGCGGGAATGCCGAATAATTTACTAGTCATTAACCCAAAAACTGGTGCGGTTTTGCGGTCTGTGACTCGCCTGCGTGGGCGTGATGTGACGGCGGTACGTTTTGCTAAAGATGGTAGTGTCTGGGTTGGAACTAGCAATGGTTTGTTACGATTAAATCCAAATACAGGCGCTGTGTTAGATGCAGAAGTTGCTGGACTTCCTTCTAGTCGGGTTCTTGCCCTTGTACCTGACATCAGCAATAAACTATGGATCGGCACTAGTGAAGGTCTGGCTTGGTTAATGCCTAAAACAGACAGTGCAAAAACCCATATTGCTTTCAGTCGCGCTGTTAAATGACAAATTAAGAGTTAGGAGTTAGGAGTTAGGAGTTATGAATTAAATTAAACTCTCAACTATTGACTCCTATCTTCACTGCTAACTCCTAACTTATATCTTCACTTCTAACTTGTAACTATTAACTCTTAACTCTTAACTCAGCACTCAGTACTCAGCACTCAAAAAATGGCAATCACTACCCAGCAATTAATTCAATGGAAACAACAGGGACGTTCAATTGTGGCATTGACCGCCTGGGATTATGCGATCGCTCAACTCATCGATGCAGCTGGTGTAGACTTAATCCTTGTGGGTGACTCTATGGCAGTAGTTTTAGGGTATGAAACAACACTGCCGATAACTTTGGATGAGATGATATACCACGCCAAATCTGTGCGTCGTGGGGTTAAACGGGCATTAGTTGTTGTAGATTTACCATTTTTGACGTATCAAGAAAGTCTTCAACAAGCAATGCACTCAGCTGGGCGGATACTGAAGGAAACGGGCGCTCAAGCGGTAAAATTGGAGGGTGGTTATCCAGCGATCGCAGAAACTATTACTCGTTTGGTAGAAGCTGGAATTCCGGTAATGGGTCATGTAGGTTTGACACCGCAATCGGTACATCAACTGGGTTTGCGACAACAAGGAAAAACCCAAGAAGCGAGTGAAAGAATTTTACTTGAAGCGATCGCTCTCGAACAAGCAGGTGTATTTTCTATAGTTTTAGAGCATATCCCCGCAGATTTGGCAATGCAGATTACACAAAAACTTAGTATTCCGACAATTGGTATCGGTGCAGGAACTCATTGCGATGGACAAGTTTTAGTTACCTCAGATGTAATCGGACTGTCTGAGAAACATCCACCATTCGCCAAGGTTTACACCAACTTGCGAGAGACGATTACCAAGGCTGTGCAAGATTATGCCGTGGAAGTGCGCGATCGCAAATTTCCATAAGCATGGAATTTACGATCAAAAAATATAAAAAGCTGCTAAATAGCTAGTTTTCCATCTGGGATAATTTATGCAATCAGAGAGCAGCACATTATAAAATTGCTGAAGTTCAAAATTGTGCTTTAACATCCAGAGTGAAAACTGACAGCATCTTTTATCGTTTATTTCAAGAATTCCCTAGTATATTCTTTGAACTGATTGGGAATCCTCCTGAGACTGCGAATACCTATCAATTCTCTTCAGTTGAAATCAAACAAACTGCCTTTAGAATAGATGGTGTATTTCTTCCTACTCAAGACCAAGAAAATCCGATTTATTTCGTTGAAGTTCAATTTCAACCAGACTCAGATATTTATTTGCGTCTAGTTTCAGAAGTATTTCTCTATTTGCGGCAAAAGAAATCTAAAAATTCTTGGCGAGGAGTGGTGATTTATCCCAGGAGGAATATAGATACTGGTGAACGACAAGATTGCCACGAATTTTTCAACAGCGATCGTATTAGTATAATTTACTTGGATGAACTAGGTGAAGCTGCATCACTACCAATAGGTATTGCTACCATCAAGTTAGTAATTGAAAATGAAGATACAACTATTACCACCGCCAGAGAACTAATTAACCGTACAAAACAAGCGGTAAATTTGCAACTGCCACAAAAAGAATTACTAGAATTAATAGAGACAATCCTAGTTTATAAATTGCCTAACATAAGTCGAGAGGAGATAGAAGCGATGTTTGGGTTAAGTGAGTTGAAGCAAACACGGGTTTATCAAGAAGCTAAACAAGAAGGTAAAGAAGAGGGTAAACAAGAAGGTCGTTTTGAGGCAAAGTTAGAAGCTGTACCTAAACTGCTAGCACTAGGTTTAAATGTGGAACAGATATCACAGGCGTTAGATTTGGATGTTGCACAAGTCCAGCAAGCAGTACACCAAACGCCTCTAAATTAATAGTGTCGAGAGGAGATAGAAGCGATGTTTGGGTTAAGTGAGTTGAAGCAAACACGGGTTTATCAAGAAGCTAAACAAGAAGGCAAACAAAAAGGTCGTTTTGAGGCAAAGTTAGAAGCTGTACCTAAACTGCTAGCACTAGGTTTAAGTGTGGAACAAATATCACAGGCGTTAGATTTGGATGTTGCACAAGTCGAGCAAGCAGTACACCAAACGCCTCTCAATGAATAAGTTCAGACAAGCGATGTTTGGCGACAAGCCTTTTTGCGTCTAAGCATTTTAGATTAAAGCGATCGCCATCTCAACTATAAATATCAGCTAAAAACCCCATACTTGGAGGTGCAGCAATGGTACAACAAGTCACACCAGAAACCCAAATCGAAGTCATCTACCCGGAAAGCGACGGACAGCCAATGGCGGATAATACAGAACAATTTGCATGGATTGTCAAAATTAAAGAAAATTTAGAAATCCTATTTGCATCGACAACTGATGTATTTATCGCCGGAGATTTGTTTTGGTATCCAGTTAAAGGAAGCCCGAATCTTAAACAAGCACCTGATACGCTTGTAGTTTTTGGCAGACCAAAAGGAAAACGGGGTTCTTATTTACAATGGGATGAAGATAATATCCCCCCACAGGTAGTATTTGAAATTCTATCGCCAGGTAACACCCTCAAAGAAATGACTAAAAAATTGCAGTTTTACCAGCGTTACGGCGTGGAAGAATATTATATTTACGATCCGGCTAAGAACGATTTAAATGGCTTGCTCCGTTCTGGGGATAGTTTTGAAGTCATTGAAGAAATGAATGGCTGGGTAAGTCCGCGTTTGGGAATCCGTTTTCAACTAACATCGGATACACTGGAAATTTTTTCCCCTTCTGGGCAGAAGTTTTTGAGTCCCGTAGAAATTGATCGGTTACGGGAACAGGAACGTCAAGCAAAGGAAGCGGCTTTGGAAGAATTAGAAAAAGAGCGCGATCGCTATCAAGAATTGTTAGCTAAACTCAAAGAAAAGGGAATTGATACAGATAATTTATAATTTTTGGCTCTAAATCAGTTCTTTTTTGAAGGTTATATAAAATACAGGCATAGCAGAGATTATCTGGTGTTGTTAATCCACCATGTTTTACGCTGATTATATAGTCAGCATGACTTTTTATTTAATTTACTTCTGTGATGCTGGTGGATACTTAATAATACAGGAACTAAAAATTTAGCTATGGAACAACAACCGATACAAGTAATTGGAGGTGGACTAGCTGGAACTGAAGCAGCGTGGCAAATAGCCCAAGCTGGAGTACCGGTAATTCTGCATGAAATGCGTCCAAAACGTTTCAGTCCTGCTCATCATACAGAACATTTGGCAGAATTAGTCTGTAGTAATTCCTTTGGGGCAATGGCAAGCGATCGCGCGGCGGGATTATTGCACGAAGAATTACGTCAACTTGGTTCTATTGTCATCTCCAAAGCTGATGAACACGCCGTACCTGCGGGAGGGGCGCTAGCGGTAGACAGGGGACAATTTGGCCAAGACTTGACTCAAACTTTAGCAGATCATCCTTTAATTGAATTTCGCCGGGGTGAAGTATCTGCGATTCCTGAAGGAATTGTGGTTTTGGCAACTGGACCTTTAACCAGCCCCGAATTAGCCGAAGATTTGCAGCGCTTTACGGGGATGGAATACCTGAGCTTTTTCGATGCCGCTAGTCCGATTATTGTGGGAGAATCGATTAACCGTGACGTTGCTTTTATGGCATCACGTTATGACAAAGGTGAAGCCGCTTATCTCAACTGCCCAATGAATAAAGAGCAGTATTTGCACTTTCGAGAAGAACTTTGTAAAGCGGAACAAATAGAACTCAAAGGTTTTGAACGGGAAACAGCGAAATTTTTTGAAGCTTGTTTACCCATTGAAGAACTAGCACAGCGTGGCGAAGATACCATGCGCTACGGCCCCCTAAAGCCAGTAGGATTGTCAGATACTCGCACCGGGGAACGTCCTTATGCTGTGGTGCAGTTGCGACAAGAAGACAAAGCCGGTCAACTGTGGAATATGGTAGGATTCCAAACTAATCTGCGTTGGGGTGAGCAAAAGCGGATATTTCAGCTAATTCCCAGTTTGGAAAAGGCGGAGTTTGTGCGGTTGGGAGTTATGCACCGCAACACTTTTATTAATGCCCCTCAGCTAATGCACCCTACTCTGCAATTTAAAGAACGTCCAACGTTGTTAGCTGCTGGACAATTGATTGGTACTGAAGGCTACACTGCTGCGGCTGCGGGTGGCTGTTTGGCGGGAATTAATGCAGCGCGGCTAGCTTTGGGTAAAGAAGCTTTAGTTTTGCCACCAACAACAATGATGGGTGCGTTATTGGAATTTATTAGTTCCGCTTCGCCAAAGCATTTCCAACCAATGCCCCCCAATTTTGGGATTTTTCCCGAATTGGGTGCGAAAATCAAAAGTAAACAAGAGCGTTACGGACGTTACCGCGATCGCTCTTTAACCGATCTAGCAAATTGGAAAGCTAATCGGAATTAATGGGAATTGGGAATTGGGAAGAGGACTTGGGGACAAGGAGAAAGACTTGTTTCAAGTTCTCACCTCTTGTCCCCTTGTCTTCCTACCTCCCCTGCTCCCTGCTCCCTGCTCCCTTCCCTCTGCTCCCTGCTCCCCTATTTAATAAAACTTCAAATAGGTTTATTATCCTTTAAAATCTTTTGCAAAATTTAGGTAGATATATGGCTGATATTGTTGATATTGCTGTTACGGCTGAGTCTTTCAAAACACTAGTGGCGGCTGTACAAGCTGCTGGTTTAGTAGAAACATTAAAAAGTCCTGGGCCGTTCACTGTCTTTGCGCCAAATGACGATGCTTTTGCCAAATTACCGCCGGGAACTATCCAAACTCTGTTACAGAATATTCCCCAGCTAACGCGGATTTTAAAGTATCATGTCGTTCCAGGAAAGCTGCTAAAGGCTGATTTGGCAGAACTCGGCACGGTTAATTCTGTGGAAGGTTCACCGATTAAAATTCATTCTTTAGATGGTTTTGAAGTTAAAAATGCCACAGTTTTAGCAGCAGATATCGAAGCTGATAATGGCGTGGTACACGTTATCGATACCGTGATTTTACCGGGTTAATTCAGCTAGGGTGGGTGTTTTCCACCCTACTTATCCAAAATCTTTACAATTAACTAACTATTGAGTAGTATCAAAACGCAACTCAATATTTTAATTTATGTTATGTTTGCAATGTGATTACTCACTCACCTGTTAATCTAAATTTAGTTATTTTAAAATAAATTAAGTTCTTAAAAAGCTAACATCTATCCCAACAACATTAATGCTCGATTTTAACACCTTAGTAGAGTTCTCTCGTGGTAACTGCATAAGTATTTGTGCGTTTCTCGTTCCAGCAAACTTGCTTGTCACAATTTTAACAATGGGTCTTGTAGCCTTACGTCGCCCATCATATCAAGTATGGCAATCTGCTGGAATTGCTAGCTTTTTCGCTTCTGTAATGATTCTGCACGTATATACTTGGTTCATGATTGGCGTGGTGATGGCTCCTACTTATATCTTGCTGTGGCTAGCAATCACGTGTTTGGTGACTAATTTGGGAGCAATTCTTTATCAAAGACGTTACAGTAACAGCCCTAGCCTTTCCAACAACGTCTGAAATCTAGACTTCTCCATTCATGCTCAAGGATGGCATATAGCCAAGAGTCTCGCCATTCTCCCTTAATCCAATGGTGTTCTCGCAAATACCCTTCTTGCTGCATTCCAATTTTTTGCATAACTCGTGCTGAAGCAATGTTTTCTGGATGACAAGTCGCAAATATGCGATGTAAGCTTAACTCCTGAAAACCAAATGATACAACTGCTTTTACAGCTTCTGTTGCATATCCTTGTCCCCAAAATTTTTTAGTAAAACAGTATCCAATAGAGCCTGTTTTATTATAAATATCCTGAACGGATATGCGACAGATACCAATTAATTGCTGTTGGGTTTTTAAAGTCACTGCTAGCGCAAAATGTTGACGGGGTTCTTCTCCTTGTAATGAAATTTCCCTTTGCAAAAAGTTTTTGGTATCTTCTTCGCTATTAGGGCCAAAAGTCAAATAACGCACAACTTCATCATCGCTAGCGTATTGATGAACCGCTTGCCAATCTGATTCTACAAAGTCTCGCAATATGAGACGTTGGGTTTCTAGTGGTATCATCTGGATAATTCTGCACGTAACTGATTGACAACCCGATCTAATCCCACGGAATGGGCGGCTTTGAACAATAAACGATCGCCTGTTTGTACAAATGTCTTCAACCTAGCCACTAACTCGGCATGAGTTGCAAAGCATTCCGACGGGATACCTTCGGCACTAAGAGCGATCGCTTCGGCATCTTCTCCATCTACCAAAACCAACAAGCCGTCTAAATTCAACTTTCGGACTGTTTCTCCCACTCGCTGGTGCAACTGCTGCGATCGCTCTCCCAATTCTTTCATTGCACCCAATACGGCAATTTTCCGCTTTCCGGGTGTGTCTGCTAATAATTGCAACGCTGCAATCATCGCTTCTGGTGCAGCATTATAAGTTTCATCTAAGATTATCACATCATTGGCCAAGGTAAATCGCTGCGATCGTCCTGTGGGCATATCCACTTCTACACCTGCTTTCAGGCTTGCCCAATCAATCCCCAACACTTTTGCTACCGCTAAAGCTGCTAAGAAATTAATCGCATTGTGACGACCAGGTAGCGGTAGAGGTAGTTGGATTCCTCCAACTTCCACAGTTTCGTTATCAATTAACTGCCCTTGGATATCCCCACCAGAGAAACCGTAAGTCAAAACTTCTCCTTGCCAAACTTTCGCCGCAGTAGCCATTAATAAAGGATTGTCGTGGTTGAGAATTGCCACACTATCAACAGCCATTTCAGCTAATAACTCACATTTTGCCTCAGCGATCGCTTCTTCGGAACCCAGTAATTCAATATGTGCCGTCCCCACATTGGTAATTACTCCAATTGTGGGACGCGCTATTTGTGTCAGTTCGGCAATTTGTCCCCTACCCCGCATCGCCATTTCAATTACAGCGTAGTCATTCTCTGCGCCAAGTTCTAGGAGAGTTTTCGGAACACCAATTTCGTTGTTGTAATTTCCATAAGTTTTATGAACTCGCCCCTTTGTTCCTAAAACTGCGGCGATCAATTCTTTGGTTGTTGTTTTACCCACAGAACCTGTTACGCCAATTACAGGAATATTAAAGCGATCGCGCCACCATCTGCCAATTTGTTGATATGCCTTTAAGGTATCTTTTACCCGCAATACTGGAAAACCAGGATTTTCGTATTCAAAATCTACAATTGCAGCTATTGCACCCTTTGCGATCGCAGTTGGCACAAATTTATGTCCATCAAATTTATCGCCTCGCAAAGCGACAAATACTTCACCCAGCTTCAGGGTACGGCTATCTGTTTGTATACCGCAACTTACTTGTGTTAAAGCAGTTTCAGATAAGTTTATCGGACTGGCCAAAAGAACTTCAACCAGTTGGGATAGGGTAGCAGAAAAACGCATAAGTAATTTACAATTTAAAGTTCAAAATTATAAAATCGAATTATGACACAATACTGCATTGAACAACAAGATTTGCTACTTCTCGAAAAAGTCGCAAATTTAAAATAACACCAAAAATAGTGCCAAAGAAGCTTAAGTCTTTTGGCACGCCTTTTTTAAAAGCTATTTATATAGTTTAATTAAGCAGATGCTTTATTTTCCTATCCCCGGTTTTTAATTAAGATTACTTGCATAATTTGTAGGGCTATCTCACGAGAAACGCCTAAAGCTTGATATAGATCGTTTAAAAAGCTTTTTTCTTCTTCAGCTACAAGACCTTCAGCTAAGACGAAATCAGTGGCTACTGCAAAGGCTGATTCTCGCAAGTCTTGAGATAGAGAATCCTTTGCAGCATCAAATAAAGCGTTAAAACCATTCCCCTTGAAAATGCCCAATATTTGGTCAAACAGCCTATTCATCATCTCATGAGGATAACCTGTAAAAAGTTTCATCCGAGACAGCACAAAAGTGATAGAATTTGCCTGCTCAACAGAAAGATAACCGTCTGAAGCTGTTGCCGCCAAAACAATAACAGCAAAAGCTTCCGCTGAATTGAGTGCTGCTTGGGTTTGGTTTTCTGTACCCAAAACAGCGTCAAATAGACTCATCTATAGTAACTCCTTGGCTAGAGTCTCAATAGCGCTACAGTTACCTGTATGTTTGGTAGATTTACAGGTAAGACTATAGCGCCGTGAGACTTTCATGCTTTAGTATTCCCAAGATTTGTCCACGGCGAACACTTGCACCTAATGGTTTTTGGCAATAATTACAATTGCCATCTGTAAATTTAGCGTTCTCCTGCCTTTTCTATTGTTTCAATTACCGCTAAACCTATACCAGAAGCTGCTATTAACAGTACTGCTGATATCAAATAGGCATTAGTCAACATCCGTAGGGCTTCACCGAAAAAAATGTAGGTGGTCATTGCTTCACCTTTTAAAATTTGTGCTGCTAGTACTTTTTATTTCTCCACACCCTGATAGGTGAATTTCGCTGAGAAACTGCTAGCAATTGCATCTTAACAAAACTTTAGCTCTTTCAGAACCCCATTCAAAATTTTTATTTCTGAAGATTTGATGAACTTGACACAAAAGTGCATTAAGTATGGGGCATGAGGAAGAAAAGGGCTTAAAAGGGTAAGTATTTGGTATTTGGTCATTTTTTAACTATTTCAACCGATGTTTAAATCCTGAAACGACTAAACTACGTTAAATAGTTGAGAATTTTCTCAATTATTTTCGACATACTAAAAAACCTATCCTTGAAAGGAAGAAAAAGCAAAGAGACTTGTCTTCAACTCTTTAGTTCAAGAAACCTTTGCCTGCTTGATTTTTGTGAACTTTTGTTCGGTATGAGGGGAAAAAGGAAAGTTAAAGTAAACAGGGTTCAATCGTCGTTACAACTGATTGAGAAAGAGTCTCAAAATCGTAACCACCTTCTAAGCCAAACAGAATTTTACGAGTTAAGCCTAGACAATAATTAGTAAATAAAGCATAGTCTTCTGGCTGCAAATTGATACTTGCTAGAGGATCTGCGGCATTGGCATCATAACCAGCACTCACAATCAGTAAATCCGCTTGAAAGTTGGCTAAAAACGGTATGACTTGTCTTTCAAATAGTGGCTGATACACTGCAATATCACTACCAGGAGGTACTGGTAAATTTAATACATTATTATGAAAGCCGTGTTCTGTGGCTCTTCCAGTACCGGGATAACATGGATATTGATGTAGGGAACAGTAGGCGATACGTGCTTCACTTTCGACGATCGCCTGAGTACCATTACCGTGATGTACATCCCAATCGAGAATGGCGACGCGGTTAATTCCGGGTTGTTCGAGGGCAAAGAAAGCAGCGATCGCAGCATTCGAAAATAGGCAAAAGCCCATCCCAGCATCACGTTCTGCATGATGTCCTGGGGGACGTGCTAATACAAAAGCTGGATTAGCCGACTTTAATACAGCCTCAACACCATCTAGCCATGCACTGACTGCCAACAATGCCACATCATAACTGCGTGGGGAAACTGGCGTATCTCCATCCAAAGGGCCACCGCCACTAGAAGCGATTTGCCAAAGTTTTTTGATGTAGGCTGGGCTATGAGCTTTAACCAACATAGACATCAGTAATGGCTGTTCTGATACTGGTGTGGGCGATCGCCAGTCAATTTTATCTGCGAATGTAGCTGCTTTTAGGGCATTTGCGATCGCAGTTAAACGTTCTGGTTTTTCGGGATGGTATTTTCCAGTCTTGTGATCTAAAAATTCGTCGGAATAGATGACTGGCAGCATAGGACGAAAAAGTCGGCAGCAGGACAATAAACAATTCGTAATTCGTAATTATGTTTTATGACTGAACTTTACTCCGACACAAAACAAGCTGTTTATGGAAACGGGGGTATCAACCCCTAGGAATTACAAATTATGATGAATGCTATTGTATCGTTACTGGTACAAACAATTTTTTCTTGTACTAGATGATTGGTCGTTTACTTTCGAGGATTTCTGTTGCTTTCTGTTCAGGAAGTGGGCGGTAGAAGAAATAGCCCTGTACCTCCTCACAGTTGATAGATTTCAAGAACTCCAATTGCTCTGCTGTTTCCACCCCTTCGGCTGTCAACTTCAATCCCAAGCTGTGTCCCAAGGTAACTATGGCCTGGATAATATGAGATACTTTTGAATCCGGCTTCAAATCTCTCATGAAAGACTGATCTATTTTAAGATTGTGGAGTGGCAAAAGCTGTAGGCGCGAGAGCGAAGAGTGACCTGTACCAAAGTCATCAATGGAGATGTGAACACCCATCTGCTTTAGCTCCTCTAACACCGTTCTGGTAAAACCCAAGTCCTCAATGGCTGTGGTTTCCATAATTTCTAATTCTAAAAAGTGGGCATCTAGACCCGTTTCCTCTAAAACTGTGGTTATAATGTCCACCAATTTGGGTTGGCGGAACTGCTTCAGAGAAAGATTGACAGCCATAGTTATAGGTGGCAATCCTGAATCTTGCCAGGTTTTATTTTGCATACAGGCTGTCCGTAGCACCCATTCGCCGATGGCGATAATTAATCCGCTTTCTTCGGCGAGGGGAATGAAGACACTAGGTGCTACCAATCCCATTTCTGGATGCTGCCAACGCAACAGAGCCTCCATACCAGTAATTTCTCCTGTGGCAATGTTTACACGAGGTTGATAGAACACCGTAAATTCTTCACGTTCTAGGGCATAGCGCAAACTCTTTTCTAAAGTCAGAAGTTCAGGATTTTTGGCGCTAAGAGAAACACTATAAAATTGATAGTTATTCCGCCCTTTGTCTTTGGCGTAGTATAAAGCGGCATCTGCGTGCTGAATTAGTGTTTCGGCATCAGGACTGTTGTTATCAAGCAACGCAATACCGAGGCTGGCAGTTACATAAAGTTCATGCCCTTGGAGATAAAAAGGATCTTCTAAAGTTTGTAAAATTCTGTACGCCACTTGCGTTACTTCTTCAATATCAGTAACTCGTGGGAGTAAGATAGTAAACTCATCGCCTCCCCAACGGGCTATAGTGTCTCCCCCTCTGAGTAAATCTTGTAATCTTTGAGCGACGTTTTTTAACAACTGGTCTCCCAAAGTATGCCCCAGAGTGTCATTAATTACCTTGAAGCGATCCAGGTCGAGGAAGATCACAGCTAAACTTTCGTCGTTTCGAGTGGCATTGGGCAGAGTTTTACTCAGCAGTTCATTAAATAATAGGCGATTGGGCAACCCTGTCAGCATGTCATGGAGGGCTTGATAGCGAATCTTTTCTTCTACTTGCTGACGTTGCCTAGCACCAATAATACTAGCGGCCATTGTCAAAAGTGTAGATTCTTCGTGCTTTGACCAATGACGCTCAAAGGTGCAGTCTGCCAAGCCAAGATAGCCCCAACACTCATTTTCCAAGCGGAGAGGTACCAAAAGAAGGGATTGAATACCATCTCTAATGAGGAATTCTTGTTCGGCGATCGGAAATTTTTGGGTGAGTCCGCTAATTGACTGGCCGCTACAAAGAACAGTATACCAACGGCCTAATCCAGAACCTTGATAAACCTGATTCTGCCAATGGTGGTGGGTAGATTCAATTAAAGATTGCGTCCATTCAAACCGCAAACTGACTGCTCTTTCTCCTGTAGCAGGATGGGGATGGTTCTGAAAAAGATAAGCACGATCTGCTTTGGCAGCTTCGCCCAGTATAGCCAAAGCCCGCTCAATACCAGTCTCGTAATTCATTTCCCCCAGCAAATAATTAGCGGCTTCTGCAACTGCTTGGAGCAAGCGATCGCGCTGACGCAATTCGGCTGTAGCTTGTTTTTGCTCCGTAATATCCCTAATAATAAAAGTTCTAATTAAATCACTTTGAGGAAGGTAGAGAACGGATTGTTCAAAAACTTCTGTATCTACTTCCACCTCCCGCACAAAAGAATTGTTTTCTAAATTTTTAACTGTACTTAGGAGTCCTGCTAATATTGGGTGTTCCGTCCCAAGTTCCCTGAGTTTGGGAAACTTGAGAGTAGCAGCAGGATTGATGTAAGTCACTGTTCCCTCGAAATCCATCTCAACAATTGCATTGGGGATGAGTTCAGGGAAGGATGCTAGGCGAGCTAAGGCAGACTCACTAGCTGCTTCCAAGCTGGGATCAATAGCTAGGGTTTGAAAAGGATTGGCAGGACTGGCTTGCTCTGATAGGAAACCAGATAAGTCTTCAACATCAAAAGATTCAGAAAATGCTTCTTCTGAAATATTGGAAATAGCATAATATTTAGCCTGAGCTTGATTACTGCCAAAGGCAATACTATCTCCATTTCTAAGATTATGAGAAATGGATTTAGTACCATTTATAAATAAGCCATTAGTACTTCCTTTACCCTTAAAGTTACCATCAATAATCTGGAAGCCATATTGGTCAGTCTCTGGAACAGTTACTCGCAACAAAATTGCGTGTTGCATTGATACTGACCGGGAAACCAAGACAATGGTGTTTGCAGGATGCCGCCCCAGAGAATAAGTAGTCTCTCGTAGGGGGACAGTTCTCCGCCCTTGCAGGTCTTTGATGACCAACAGATGGCGTATTTTTTCCCGCTCATTTCCTAGCATGGCTGTTCCTCAAATTCTCATAGATTTTTGTCTTAGTCTGAAAAATACAACTCCCAGAAGTGCGGTCTGAAAGTCTTCACTTCTAGCAAAACTTGCTTCATAAAATTTGTCACCACTTACGATCACAAAATTGGTGTGAGTTGCAAACCAACCATTTTATTTATGATTGACCTCTTGAATAATATGGCTAATTGTTCAATCAGTTTTGCGGTAGAAGTTCTAGCTTTTCTCTAGACTCATTTGGACTTCCAAAAAATAATTTATCTAGTAGGGTATGTTAGGGCCAGTAACGTACCACCTACAGATAACAGTTGCGTTACCTTGTCACGGCAACACATCCTACTGGCATGGCAATAGATGTAGGTTGGGTGAAGCGGAGCGCAACCCAACATATATCAGAATGTTGGCTTTGGCAAAGCCTCCAACGCCACTTGCTACAAGGCCAGAAACCCGCGCAACGCAGTGGCTCCCCAACCTACAATTTTTTTGCAAAATTTTAGTCTTGCCGTTCCACTATAACCACGATTATTGGTTGGAAAATTTTTTAACTGGAAGTCCTAGAGATAAGTTATAAGCTTTGTCCCTTCGTCTATTTAGCCCAACCTTGTCTTTCTTAGGATACCCAGAATTAAAATCAAACACTGAATAGAATATATAGTATATTTACGGATTTTTATTCTGAGTGGTGCAGAAACTCTGATTTTTAGTTTTTAATGACAAGAACCCCCATTAGTGTACTCTTAGGTCGAAGTAGCGTCTCGTTAGAGAAGCCTATTGTAGATAAGGTAAGAAAATAAACTGTTTCTAACACCTAAATTTTAAAAAGGATTATACAGTAAACTAAAATACAGACCGTTTTCTTGTAATGTTCTCTCATTTGATTCAACTGATATTAAAGGAACGCCCCAATCAAGACGAACAGTGAAGCGATCGCTCTGTGACCAACGCAACCCCAGACCAACAGCAGCTAAAGTATTAGGGTTGGGATTCTCTCTATCTGAACTATTCCAACCAACACCAAAATCCACAAAGGGAACAACCTGTAAGGTGCTATCTATCTTGGGTAAGCGCACAATTGGGATTTGAACTTCCGCAGAGACAAAAGTGCCATTATCCGTCAGCAGATAATCTTGACGATAGCCCCGAATACTATCTTGTCCACCTAAGCCAAATTGCTCTAAAGGCAGAAGTGTTCTAGATGCAAGTTGCGTATTTAAACGAAATAACATTAAGGTTTCAGGAGCTAAAAGGCGTACCCACTGCGCTTGTCCTTGCCAAGCAAAAAAACGGCTATCGGGAGCATTTTGATTAATCGTGGGACTCAAGATATCTATACCCAAACTAAATTGAGAGCGGAGGGCGATGACTTCACGGCTGTTACGACTCGTCCATTCTTGAAAAAATCGGAATGCAGATACCTTAGTGTGTCCCTGTTCATCAGCTCCTGGTGAAAGTACAGAGCCGGGAAACCCTTCTCTTTGTAGTAAAGACGAAATATCACTTTCGCGTCGGGAAGCTGTCAACCCAAGGGCGAATTCTTGTGTTGGAGTTTGAACTATGGGCTGGCGGAATGTCAGTTCGTAATAGCGAGAATCTGAGTGGATATCTAAAACGTTGAAAGGAGGTTCAATGACATCGCTTGATGTGATGCCATAGTTGAAAGTCAGTGTGCCATTACGGGGATTGAGTGGTAATGTATAGTTCGCGTCAAGGGAGTTGCTACCATCGGTATTAGTGTAAGCGACACCTAGAGCGTCTCCCAATCCCAATAAGTTGGCTTCATTCAATTGTAATCGGCGGCGAAAACTGCCAACACTAGGCGATCGCCCATTATCAAGAACTATCTGGCTACTAAAGGTTTTTGCCTCACTAACCTTAACTTCCAAAAGACTCGAACCAGTCCGCGATCCTGCTGAGAGTTCAGCAGAAACGTTTTGAATCAAAGGATTCAGTTGCAAGAGTTGTAGTGCTTCTAGTAGACGCTGGCGATTCAGAGGTTGTGATGTAGCGATCGCTAGGCGGCTGCGGACATAATTCGGATTTAACCGCCGAGTTCCAGTTACTTGAATATCTTCTAATTTACCTTCAACCACCTGAATTTTGACAACACCAGATTTGATTGTTTGGGGTGGGATGTATGCACCAGAGGTAATATAACCATTTCTGACGTATAGATCAGTAATTTTAGAACGTGCTTGATACACTTCAGTCAGCGAGATTGGTCGTTTGGTAAATTCAGCAGTTGCGAGGGCTAACTCTTTGGGACTGAAAACTGTGCTACCAATAACTTCAAACCGTTCAACAACAATAGTTTGAGGAAACTTACCAGGTAGGGGTTCATCAGGTGTGGGAGTTGGAACAGAGGGGGGAAATAGTTCTGCTGGTGGGGGAAGTGGCTGAGGCAGTTCAGGTGAGGGAATTGGCGAAGGTAGAGGTGGTTGTAAATCTTGTGGTGGTGGGAGTTGTTGTGAAAGGATGAAAGTACTAGTTGGTAATTGTGTAGTATCAACAGCCTGAGCTTTCAGTGGACTAGAAGATATGCTGCTGAGTAATACGAGCATACTCAGTGGTAAATGGGACGCTATAAGATTCTGAGGATATTTATTAATCATCGCACTGCACTATTTTTTGTCCGTAACTATGGAATTATACGGAAACTGTCTCAGATGTGAATCTTACTTCATCTTTTGCCGTTAAGGTTAATATCTTGGGCAAATTTCAATTTAAAAGCTCAAGAATTTGGTGATTGTAAACTTCAATTTGATCAGTGGTTTTTCATCAAAACTTTCTAGAGACGTAAAACTTTACGTCTCTACAACCCATCAAATGAAAGCTTAAAAATAATAGTTTTTACGAGTGTGAAGCGTAAAGAACCTTTGCGCTAGACGCAAGCAACGCTTGGGGAGATGAAACCGCTACTCTTGTTGGTGAAAACCTGCATGAGCAAGTTATGTCTTAGATTCAAGAATCCCCGTCGCTTCAGCGCGGGGAGTGTCAATCCATATCCCTTTGCTGCAACATTCCCATCAATTTACGTTTCCGAGCGTGGGTTTGCATCAAGTTTTCCCGATAGCTTAACCAGTCAGCTTTCTTCCCAGATTTTAAGTAGGCAGCACGGACTTTTTTTAACCATTCAACCGCATAGTAGTAATATTCTGCCTTACCTCCATCCATAATCTTTTCGGCACGGCGACGCGCATTAGCAATCACCCAAGTAGGATTGTGAGGGATAGCGGCATTCATGACGCGATGAATCAATTCTGAATCATAAGAACTGAGTTCACTTGCGATCGCAATTGCATCATCAATTAGCCCCTCATGCAAGAATATATCTACCTTGGCTGATTCTGTTCCCCAACCACTATAAGTACGAATAATTCTCAACAAGTCTGTTTTTACAGTTTCCCAGTTTTCCCCAGCTAATTCTGCCATCTTTTCGTAGTCAACAAAGGAGGGCTTGACTTGAAAAGCCGCCTTAATTGCTAATAAAGCAGCTTCGCTATTACCCAATTCAACAGCTAAATCACTTGTCCAAATTCCTAATTCATACTGACAATTTCCTGGTAAATTTAACCCACTCTGGGCTATATCTAGTGATTGCTGTAACGCCCCCTGTTCGCTGAGGGCTTTCGCTAAGGCAAATGCCTCTTCCATTGAGTTCATTTGGGTTTGAGCAGCATCAACTGCTTCTTCTACTCTGCCCAAACGCCCTAACATTGTGAGATAGTGCTGGGTTTGTCCTTCTGCTTCTGCTAAATATAGATATTCTTGGTAACGTTCTTGACGTTCAAGAATTTTTAGCCGAATTAGCGCCAAATCATCTGCATAGTCTGGCACGTCTTCTTCCCAAGCTCCCCTTTCGGTAATATTACCTTGGAGAACTTGCACTAGGGGCGGATAATCCCAACCTTGCCGTAAAGCTTCCATCACTAGGCCAAAATCAGCATTCCACTCATCTTGCCAAGCTTCCAAATTTATTTGAATATCAACTTTTTCTTCTGGGGTAAGTTCAGCAGTCAGAATTGCTTCACACCAAGCCTCATTTAATTCCCCGACAATTTCATCATTTTCAGCGCCGTAATCTGCAATATCGTCCCAATTTTCCACACAAGTAAAGGTAATCGCTTCTAAAATAGCGATCGCATTTTCACCCTCTCCTCGTTCGCTAAAAGCTACCGCAGTTTGCACCACACTCACCAATTCTTCAGCAATCGGGTCTTCTTCACACCCTTCCTCAAAGAAGCGCACAGCATCTCGAATAATTTGCCGGACTTGCCGTCGAATGGGAGCTGGATCAATAGTACGGCGGCGCAAGGGTTTTATGCTTGTTTGCTCAACAATAGGATTCGTCATCCAACCTACATGACGGTCAATCGCATCAATTAGTGGTGGGTATTCGTTTACCAACTCTTGCAGCAGTCTTTGAGTTTGGATATTATCCAGGCGATTGAGTAGTTGTTCTAGGGTGGGGCGCTGTTCAATACTTTCTGAATCACGCACACAGACAAGCATCGTGGCGATAATGTGTTTGCACCACCCGTCAAAGTTGTAGGCACAGGTGCAGTTTGCTGAGGTTAACCCACTACTATCGAAACTCAAATTGACGTGATAAGGTCTTGCTTCAGTACCTACTACTTCTGCTTGAAGCAGATGACCACGTTGGGTAACACTATGAACAGCACCAGCCTCATAGTATGCCTCGCCGCGTTGGAAAGATTTGGTGTTGGCATGACGGCGGATAGTAAATTCAGTAATTTGGGGAATAGACATCGAGCGATCGCCTGTGTAAATCCTCTGGATGAATCCTAAATCCAGCTTAGGTGTTAGGCGATGGTGCTGTAAAGTTATTGGGGAATGAGGAATAGGGAATTGGGCATTGGGAATTGGGAAGAGGACTTGGGGACAGGGAGAATTGGGGACAAGGGGAAAGACTGGTTTCAAGTTCTCACCTCTTGTCCCCTTGTCCCCTTGTCCCCTTGTCCCCCTGCTCCCCATTCCCCATTCCCTTAAAAAAAAATAAGTATCTAGATTTGACTATAATTACTGAAAACATCCATCTTTTCGCCCGAAGTCAGTGAATCATAATTGAAGTTAGCAACACCTGAACGTTAAATCAGTAGATAGTTATCAGGCGGATGGTAGGGGATTTAAATCAGTTAGCGGTTTCCAGTGTTCACTGAATAACTATGTGCTGGGGGCTTAAACCCAGCAACAAAACTGACAACTGATAACTGATAACTGTTAAAGGGGTTGCGCTGATTGTCGGTCAAGTTGAGAATAAATAGGCGAAGCAGACGGGGAACCTAACGTGAGTCAAGGATTTGATTACGATTTAGTCATTATCGGCGCTGGTGTAGGCGGGCATGGTGCAGCCTTACACGCCGTAAGTTGTGGTTTAAAAACAGCGATTATTGAAGCTGCTGATATGGGAGGAACCTGTGTTAATCGGGGTTGTATTCCTTCTAAAGCGCTGCTGGCGGCATCTGGGCGGGTGCGGGAGTTACGCGATGCCCATCACCTCAAATCGCTGGGAATTCAAATTGGTAGCGTGGAATTTGATCGTCAAGCGATCGCTAATCATGCTAATAATCTCGTCTCGAAAATTCAAGGGGACTTAACCAACAGTCTCAAACGTCTAGGAGTCGATATTATCAGGGGTTGGGGAAAAATCGCTGGGGCACAAAAAGTTGCTGTCACCGGAGACGGTGGTGAAAAAATCATCACAGCCAAAGACATCATCCTTTCCCCTGGTTCAATTCCTTTTGTACCTCCAGGGATTGAAGTAGATGGCAAAACTGTCTTTACTAGCGATCAAGGTGTGAAGTTGGAGTCACTACCAGACTGGGTGGCGATTATTGGTAGTGGTTACATCGGCTTGGAATTTTCTGATGTTTACTCAGCTTTGGGTTGTGAAATCACCTTGATTGAAGCCCTAGATCAGTTAATGCCAGGATTTGACCGCGATATTGCCAAACTTGCCGAACGCGTGCTAATTACTCCCCGCGATATTGAAACCAAAGTGGGGATATACGCCAAAAAAGTCACCCCTGGTTCACCAGTGGTAATTGAGTTAGCAGATTTTAAAACCAAAGAAGATGTAGATGTCATCGAAGTAGATGCTTGCTTGGTGGCTACAGGACGCATTCCAGCGACCAAGAATCTCGGTTTGGAGTCTGTGGGTATAGAACTCGATCGGCGGAATTTTATTCCAGTTGACGATCGCATGGCAGTACTATCAGGCGGTGAAGTAGTACCAAATGTCTGGGCAATTGGCGATGCTAATGGAAAAATGATGTTAGCACATGCGGCTTCTGCTCAAGGCATCATCGCGGTAGAAAATATAGTTGGGAGGGAAAGAATAGTAGACTATCGCAGCATCCCCGCAGCAGCTTTTACCCACCCAGAAGTTAGCTATGTAGGTTTAACAGAAACCGCAGCGAAGGAATTGGGACAAACCGAAGGGTTTGAAATCGCCACAAGTCGGAGTTACTTCAAAGGGAATTCCAAAGCGTTGGCAGAAAATGAAGCCGACGGTATTGCCAAAGTGATATATCGCAAAGACACCGGAGAAGTCTTAGGCGTTCACATTTTCGGACTCCACGCCTCAGACTTAATTCATGAAGCGTCAGCCGCGATCGCAAACCGTCAATCCGTCCAAAGCCTCGCACATCTAGTTCACGCTCACCCAACACTCTCCGAAGTCTTGGACGAAGCGTATAAACGAGCTATTTAGTCATTTGTCCTCTGTCATTTGTCCTTTGTCAATAAACAAGGACAAATGACCAATGACAAATGACCAATGACCACTGACAAATGACTAATTATGCAAATCCGTCGTCGTTCCCCTAACCCAGCTATTGCTGTATCCATGTTACGTTACCAGGCTGCCGTACCTGATTCAGCGCCAAACAACATCTTGGAAGAAATTGTCTGGCAGAAAGAAGTAGAATATGACCTGATGCGGGAAAAGGTTCCTTTGCAAGAATTGCGAAAGCAGGTACTGACTGCGCCGCCAACCCGTGATTTTGTTGCCGCTTTGCGCCAAGGTAAGACTAAGCCAGCATTGATTACCGAAGTTAAAAAAGCTTCACCAAGTAAAGGCGTTTTCCGAGAAGATTTTGACCCAGTAGCGATCGCCCAATCTTATCAGCAAGGTGGTGCTAGTTGTCTTTCGGTGCTAACCGATGTCAAGTTTTTTCAAGGTAGTTTTGAAAACTTAGCCAAGGTTCGGGCTGCCGTAGATTTGCCCCTATTATGCAAAGAGTTTATCATTTATGCTTACCAAATATACTTGGCGCGGATTCATGGTGCAGATGCGATTTTGTTGATTGCGGCTATCCTGGGCGATCAAGATTTGAAATACTTCCTCAAAATTGCTAACAACTTGAAAATGGCAGCTTTGATTGAAGTCCATAGCTTGGCAGAACTTGACCGTGTGTTAGCCTTGGATGGGGTCTCCTTAGTAGGAATCAATAATCGCAATTTGGAAGATTTCTCCGTTGACTTGCAAACTACTTGCCAACTTTTAGCTGCAAGGGGTAGCCAATTGCAGGAGAAAAACATCCTTGTTGTCAGCGAGTCAGGACTACACAACCCCGATGATTTGAGTTTAGTGCTTACAGCAGGTGCATCTGCTGTACTCATTGGAGAGTCTTTGGTAAAACAACCAGATCCCGGCGCTGCGATCGCCAGTATATTACCGAAGAATTTCTGAAATAAAAACTTCCCCTGTACCTCTTAGTGCAGGGCAACTAATGGGGCATACTATGCGTAGACACGCAGCACTTTGCTGTTAACTATTATCAATATCTTTGCCAAATCTTCATCGCTAATCAAATTAAAGCCATAAGCAACTAGTTATTTCTTATGTAACAATTTATGTAAGAGAGATGAAATTTGACTAAGACAAAATTCCAAATATGAAATCAAAATTAAACTTCATGGAGCAAATTCCTCTACCTTCACCTATTCACTACGAACTTATACTTCAACTTTTAGAAAGACAAACTATGTTAGCGGTTAATGATAATCCAGATTTACGGCATCAGGTAAATCAACTAATTATTACTCTCCGTAAAGCTGCGGTACAACAAAAACGACTAGAAGAAATTTGCGAGTTTTCCTCTGTGACTGTCGATCACCGATGGTCAATCAACCATCATAATGGTAGCAAAGTTGTTGCCCCCGATTGAAGCTGATAACTGAATATCTCAACCTCAAATTTGGCATCTTTGTTAAGATAGTTTACTGTTATCAGGAAATAAATGTCTCTGTGTATTAAAGAGATAGCACTTAAAAGTTAGTCCGCACTTCCTTGACTCAAATGCAAGGTTTAGGGTGTTATTTAAAGTAATTATGTTTATAGAACTTTTTTTACTTTGCAAAAATATCTATAGATGCTAGATGAGGGTTTAAAATTGGCAGTCTCAATAATCATATTCTTAGTGATGTAAATTTTACTTTATTTAGCTATTTACCTAAAGTTATACATAGTTATTTTCTCTCTAAATCCTAAATCCTCTGTTTACAATTTATACAATAAATATATTAATGTTGTAAAAAAAGACTATTCTCTTTCTCAAATTTTAGATTGCAACAAGTTCATACTGATTTAGCGGAAACTGTAATTCAGCTAAAATATTTATGAGATTATCTCCCGAATTTGACTAAAGATGAAATATAACAGCATTGATGAACTCTTCAGAAATAATCAGGCTTGGGTTGCGGAGAAATTAGCTATAGATCCAACTTACTTTCAAGAATTATCTAAGGGACAAACACCACCTTTTCTATACATCGGGTGTTCTGATAGTCGTTTACCCTTAACAAACCTGACTCGTACAGAACCAGGAGAATTATTTGTTCATCGTAATATTGCGAATCAAGTTTCTCTAACGGATATTAACTTTTTAGCCGTTTTAGAATACGCAATTTTACATCTTAAGGTGGAACATATTATTGTTTGTGGTCACTACGACTGCGGAGGAATTAAAGCGGCTCTAGAAGGGAGAACCATCGGCATTCTTGATAATTGGGTAAATCCAATTCGGGAACTGTATTTACACAAACAAGAAGAAATTGATGCCTTACCAACCAGAGAAGAACGTCTGAATCGTTTGGCAGAAATAAATGTAGTGGCGCAAGTGAAAAATCTCTACCAAACTTCTATCCTACGTCAGGCACTTTATGAGCGAAAAGCGCCTATGGTTCATGGTTGGGTATTAGATATACGCACTGGCTTAATCAAAGATTTGAATGTCTCAACTGTGCAATGGCAGTTACATATCTGCCCTTTGCTTCTAGAGTTTAGACTCTATGCAATGTTAAAAAATGAGAGCTAATTCGAGATTGACTGCCACAGAGATTAATACTTTATCGACATGATTTATCGTGTCTTTAGAGTGTTTTAAGTAAAATAAGTATGGTATTGTCATATATCCGTGCAGACATCCAACTCAAAAATCTTTTTGTAGAGGCAATTGATTAATTGCCTCTGTAGATATGTTTACACCTAATCTACTCGTACAAAGAATTATTTCTTAGCAATTATCCATACTGCATGAATAATTCCAGGAATGTAACCGAAAAGCGTCAGAACTATATTAATCCAAAAGTCTATACCAAAACCTACTTGTAAAAAAACTCCCAAAGGTGGTACGAAAATGGCACACAAAATCCGAACTAAATCCATTTAAACCTCCTGTTTATCTCACTAAAAATAGCTTGTTAGTGAAGTGATTCACCACTTTTCAAGCATATTTGTATCTCTCAAAGATAACATTCCATTTCTAAATCGAGGTAACAGTTAAGATTCGGTAAACCGCACTCAAAATTAGCCACCGCTAATTTTGGCTTTATAACCTAGCTTGGTCAAAATCTCGACAATTTTCTGTTTGTGTTCGCCCTGAATTTCAATTTCGTTATCTTTAAGTGTCCCACCTGTCCCACACTGGGTCTTCAATTGTTTTACTAAATCTGCCAAGGTTTCTGGTTTAGCTTGAAAACCGCTAATCACTGTGACAGTTTTGCCTTTGCGTCCTTTGCGAGAAGCTTGTACTTTTAGATTTTGTTGTTGTGGGGGCAGTTCTGGAATTGGTCTTTCTGTGGCGGCGGAGTTGTCGTTACCAAATTCGCGGTAGACGAAGCTTTTGTCAGAAGATTTAGAATTGGAAGAAGACATAAAATAAATGTTTAAGAAAAATTTCAAAGGCAGTGGAAACTTCTACGCAACCATTCTGCTGGGATATCAATTTCTAGGCTAACATTACAAATCCATTGCCAGGAATTAAGAATTGGGAATTGGGGAGAATAACATTTCCTGTTTCCCCTCTGCCCCCTGCCCCCTGCTCCCTTGCTTCTTCCCCATTCCCCCTTCCCTAGATATACCCAGATATGTCCCAGACTTTTCTATAATAATTAAGTCATTTCCGTCATCGAAAACAGCCTGTGACTACCACTCCCCTCTCTCCAAGTTCAACTGCTCAGGTTCCCGATGCGTTAGGTCGCTTTGGACGCTTCGGCGGTAAGTATGTACCTGAAACGCTGATGCCTGCCCTTGCTGAATTAGAAACAGCTTATCAGCAATACCGCAATGACCCTGGTTTTCAAGCAGAATTACAGCAGTTGTTACGAGACTATGTGGGACGCGCCACACCATTATATTTTGCTGAACGCCTGACTGCTAATTATGCCCGACCCGATCGCACTGGGCCACAAATTTATCTAAAGCGCGAAGATTTAAATCATACTGGCGCTCACAAAATCAATAATGCCCTTGGTCAGGTCTTGTTAGCGAAACGCATGGGTAAGCAACGGATTATTGCCGAAACTGGTGCTGGACAACATGGAGTTGCTACAGCCACAGTTTGCGCTCGTTTTGGGCTGGAATGCGTAATTTATATGGGCGTTCATGATATGGAACGCCAATCTTTAAATGTTTTCAGAATGCGGTTAATGGGAGCAGAAGTGCGTCCGGTGGAAGCGGGAACTGGAACCCTGAAAGATGCCACTTCAGAAGCAATCCGCGATTGGGTGACAAATGTGGAAACAACTCACTACATTCTGGGTTCAGTAGCAGGCCCCCATCCCTACCCGATGATGGTACGTGATTTCCACGCAGTAATCGGCCAAGAAACTCGCGCCCAAGCAATGGAAAAGTGGGGCACATTGCCTGATATTCTCTTGGCTTGTGTGGGTGGTGGTTCCAATGCAATGGGACTATTCTATGAGTTTATTAATGAGTCTTCTATCCGGTTCATTGGGGTTGAGGCAGCCGGAGAAGGTGTTAATACCGAAAAACACGCAGCAACCTTGACAAAAGGACGGGTTGGCGTATTGCACGGAGCAATGAGCTATCTATTACAAGATGAGGATGGGCAAATCATTGAGGCACACTCAATTAGTGCAGGGTTAGATTATCCCGGTGTGGGGCCAGAACATAGCTATTTGAAAGATACTGGTCGCGCTGAATATTATAGTGTGACAGATGCAGAGGCAATGGCTGCATTCCAGCGATTATCGAAATTGGAAGGGATTATCCCAGCATTAGAAACAGCCCATGCGATCGCATATCTTGAAACCTTATGTCCCCAACTAAGCGGTAGTCCCCGAATTGTAATTAACTGCTCTGGACGCGGTGATAAAGATGTACAAACGGTAGCTAAGTTATTAGATCCAGCGTAAATCTACTTAAAATATTTGGGAGGAAGCCATGATGGATCAACAATTCCAACACGCTATGCTACCACAACCCACTCATGATGAGTTGGCACGTCAAAACTTTGTGCAAAGCCTGAAAACGCACATTTTCAGGAATATTTCTCCTGGCAATAAAATAGTTTATGAAAAACTAGCCAAGCCGAAGTTTGAACAAGAACATCAGCGTCCTCCCCAAAATCGCCATGAAATTCGGGAAGTAATGCAGTATGAACCTTACTACCAATGGACTAGTGCCCTCAAGCGCATCAACCAGGAAATATTATGGAATGCTGTAAATACCAGTGTTGACAGACAACTGCCAGAATTGATTGAGCGTGCCAAAGCTCGTGGTAGTGAACTGGGTACTTTAACCCTCGACCCAAATTTTCAAATACCTAATTATCAAAAAGCTGTAGACATTCACTGTATGCCTGGAGGATATCACAGCGAATTCACTACTGATGATGTAGCTGCTGGTGCAACCTACGATCGCGGCGCTTACCTTTATGGTCTTGGTTGGTTGGGGCCGCTTAATAATGATATGGGGCTATCTATAGTCCAAAACTACCTTCTGCCAGAGTATCCAGACTTTCGACCCAGAAAAATTCTTGATATGGGATGTTCTATTGGTAATAGCACATTACCCTACGTAGATGCTTACCCAGATGCAGAAGTCCATGCCATCGATGTTGGCGCACCCATGTTGCGTTACGCTCATGCAAGAGCCGAAGCATTAGGCAAACGGGTACACTTCTCACAGCAAAATGCCGAACATACTAACTTTCCAGATGAATCATTTGACTTAGTGGTTTCTCATATTTTGCTGCATGAAATTCCCCCGCCAGCCGTCCGTAAAGTCATGCAAGAATCTTATCGTCTACTGGCTCCCGGTGGAATCATGCTCCATCTGGAAGCACCCTTGTATCATCACATGGATATTTATACACAATTCATTTTTGATTGGGAAACCGCTAACAACAACGAACCCTTTTGGAGTGCAGTACGCGATCTGGATTTGGTGACGCTAGCTACTGAGGCTGGTTTTGCAGCAGATAAGACATTTGAGAAGTTTATCCCTAATGGGGCATGGAAAGCAAAAGTAACTAATGGTCTTTTTCAAAATGGTAACTCAGGCAGCGTAAAGACTTGGTTTGTTGTTGCTGCAACGAAGTAAATACCAATTCGGAATTCGTAATTGAGAAAGCCAGATTTTATCTGGGTTTCTTTGTTTTGTGTATGTAGTCTTACTTTTGGAGAATTGGTATTCGAATGACAAAAATAGCTAAGGGCAAACGACCTGTTTACTTAGACAATCCACAAATCGATAAATTGTTAGCGATGGTCATGGCTTTGACTGGCGAGGTGTCTGTACTACATGAGCGTCTGGACACCATTGAAAGGTTACTGGAGGTTAAAGGTATTTTATCGGCTACTGAGATCGAAGCTTACGAACCAGATGCAAAAGTAACAAAAGATCGAGAACAGTGGCGTGCAGAATATATTGCACGGGTGTTACGTGTAGTGCAAGAAGAGTTATAAACCCTCAATCAAAGCTACTCGCACAGAGGCTGTAGTGGAAAAAATTATGCTATTTAATATAGCGAAAATAATCCTAAGGGTAGAGGGAAATTTTTCATAAATAGCACTTTTTTCGTAAAATTGTGAATTTTAAAGTTTTGTAGTAGCGTTTGAACAAAAAAGAGCATAAACAGAAGTATATAGACCTATAGGCAATTTGTCACATTTAGATTAGTTTGATTAGATTGTCTGGAACTTTACTTTCAGCAAATGATTAAAAGAACAATCTACGGCGTTGCTTTAGGCACTATTGTCCTCAGTAGCGGAGCGATCGCTACTCCTGTAACAAATTCAACTTTTACACCAGTGTCTTCATCTCTATCAAGTGATGCTTTCAAAATTGCAGCATCGACTATCGACACTACTGCTTTAGAGCAATCGGTTTTTAACCAAATTAATAATTACAGAACTTCCCAAGGGCTAGCAAAGTTAACTCGTAATGCTGCTATCGATAATCAAGCTAGGATTCATAGTCAGAATATGGCTAGTGGGAAAGTTCCCTTCGGACATACAGGATTTTCAGAGCGGATTAAAGCAATCGGTATTCCCTACAGGGCAGCTGGTGAAAATGTTGCTTACAACCAGGGATATAGCGATCCTGCGACAATAGCCGTTCAAGGCTGGCTCAAAAGTCCAGGGCATCTAGCCAATATCAAAGGCAATTATGATAAGACGGGTATTGGTGTCGCTAGCAATAGTAAAGGCGCAATCTACTTCACACAAATTTTTCTTCGCTCATAAGTTTAGCAAAATTTAGATTTTTTCTCACATACCCGACACTTGAGTCTGTTGGCAAAACTTTTATTAGATGTTGAATAATGTAGTTTCAATAACATTTGTCTATTGAATACTACATTATTTTTTAGTAATTCATGAAAATCTTAAATTCTCAGTAAAAATAAGCGTTATTTTATGAAGATGAACTATTGAAATATTGACAATTGGAAATGATTGTTTCTATTTCTTGTAAAGGATGTAGCCAAATTGCCGAAATTCATCAATCCTTAATAGTATCGTGGTATATATCTTTGGAACAATAAGGTAGAGTAGAAGTCTTATATCTCTACACATCACGCAATTCTCCATGTTCCGACAAACTGCTTTTGGCATCGCTTTAAGTGCGCTTGTCCTTGCTAGTGGATTAACGACTGTTCCGATACCAAATCATCCTTCTGCGAATACATCCACCCGTAATAAGCTGTTGTCGCTTTTTTCCAGTCAGGTTGCAATATCGACTCCTACTTTTAAAACAACTGAGCTAGAAAAATCAGTTTTTGAGCAAATTAATCGATATCGGGCTGCTAAAGGACTGCCAAAGTTGACCCTGAATGCAAATATTACTCGACAGGCAAGAATTCATAGTCAGAATATGGCTAAGGGGAAAACCCCATTTAGTCATCAAGGATTTGAAGGACGAGTCAAAGCTGTCCCTATTCGCTACAACAGTGCGGCGGAAAATGTTGCTTTTAACCGAGGATATAGCAACCCTGTAGAGGAAGCTGTTACTGGTTGGATTAACAGTCCCGGACATCTAAAGAATCTGAAAGGGAATTACAACCTGACTGGAATTGGCGTTGCTACTAATAATCAAGGCGAAGTCTACCTGACACAAATCTTTTTTCGCACTAGGTAGATTTAATTTATGATTTTTTGCACAATAATAATGTAGTGTCTGACAAGACTTGTATCTGCTGGACACTGCTATTATTTTTGAACAATTCATGACATTACAAGATTTTCAGGTAAGCGATCGCGATCTCAGTGACGCAGCCCTTGGACAGTATTTAGAATCGACCGCGATCGCAGTTGACACAGAAACGATGGGATTATTGCCACAGCGCGATCGCTTGTGTCTTGTCCAGCTGTGCAACCTAGAAGGGAAAGTCACTGTAATTCGTATAGCCAAAGGACAAACTGAGGCCCCAAATTTAAAAAAGCTCTTCGAAGCGGCCAATGTTGTAAAAGTGTTTCACTTTGCTCGCTTTGACATTGCCACTTTGCGGGCCAATCTAGGGATTAAGGTTAGCCCTGTGTTCTGCACCAAAATTGCTAGTAAGTTAGCCCGTACTTACACAAATCGCCACGGACTCAAAGATGTGGTGCAAGAGTTAGAAAAAGTAGAACTAGATAAAAGCTCTCAAAGTTCTGATTGGGGTAACGCCATTAGCTTATCTGAAGCTCAACTTAGTTATGCTGCCAATGATGTGCGTTACTTACTTAGTGTGCAGCAGAAGTTAACAGAAATGCTCAAACGAGAAGAACGCTGGGAAATTGCTCAAGAATGTTTTGAATTTTTGCCAACGATAGTTTCTTTAGATTTATTGCAATTTAAGGATTTATTTGAACATTAGACCAAATACTAAATCTATTTCAAAATAGTGTATTGGGGATTGCAACAGAAATTTTCATCTTTCGTTGTGAGTGTAATTTATGGAGTCTTTTGCAAAATTTGTGATACTGTCTTTCGACTATTGAATTGTGAACTCTTTGCCCATAGAAAATAAAGATTAGACCTCTTGGAAAATTCTCTAACACCCCATCTGTAGTCTCTCCCTGTAAGCAGACAGGGGAGACTTTGATGTTGTAATTCAAAGATATAGTGGGGTTTTTATTCTTGATTTCTGCAAGAGGTCTATCGCTAATTTCCTCAGTTATTTTTGCCTAAGAGCCGACATTGGAATCATCTCTGTCTTTAGATTCACTAATGCCTTCTTTAATGTTGCTAGCTCCCTCTTGAATGCCTTCTTTGAGATTACTAGCTCCCTCTTGAATACCTTCTTTGAGATTGCTAGCTCCTTCTTGAATGCTGTCTTTGAGGTTACTAGCTCCTTTCTTGATAGTTTCCGTCGCGCTAGTGCCTCCCTTTGGCTGATTTTGTTCGTGATTCTTTAGCCGATCTACGATATTGTAGTCGTCTGCACCTGGGGGAGTTTTTGATTCAACAATCCCTTCTGTTGGGCCACCAATAGCCTTCCATCCAGCAAGACCACCTATAAGTTGAGAGACATGCTCAAATCCATTAGAACGCAATTGTTGCGCGGCTTGGGCAGTTTCTTCTTCATTGGCACCGTATACGTAAATATCACGACTCTTATCCAAAGAAGAAACTGCACGCTCTACCAATTCATCTATTGGCATAGGCATTGCTCCCATAATGTGCCCTTCATTGAAGGTGTTGCGATCGCGCACATCCAGTATTGTAAAAGCTGGTTCGCCCCATTCTAAACGAGACTTTAGGACATGAGCATCAGATTGTCCTTGTATTGGTGGTTGGGGAGGAATGATGCCGCCTACTAAATTGTTAACCATAGGTATTCCTTGATGACGATATTAATCGTAATCTAACGGAGTCAATATATTTAATTACTCTTTCTATAGGCTGAATCTATTCAAAATCTCTCTTGAGATAGAGTAGCTAATTAAAATATTTTCTACCATTTAACCCATTGCAAATATAGTCAAATTGGACTATTTAAAGAGATTTTTTATATTGATTTCAATAAAATATTTCAAATTTATCTTTTGAATACTTACTTATTTAAATAAATTTTAAATAATATGCTCTATTCTATTTTTTAAAAAAGCTGTTGGGCAAATTTGCACAAAACAAGATCGGGAAACTAACTTACCTGCAAAAAATTTGGAACCTGGTTAATGTGTAATGCCTAAAGCTATTGCTAATTTATGCTGACTCGAAGTTTTGTCTGTTAAACCTGTTTTTGCCCTGGCCCTTATACCTTCTGGTTATGTTATAGTCTCAGGCTGAAATTTGTAGTATAGTATATGCTTAAAAGGGTAGCTACATATAAATGCACGCTGAGTGAATTTTCGTACTCCCTCTTCAGGAGCAGATACCAGTTAGTTTAAGTAGGATTGGGTAGAATCTAAATTGGCTTATGGCTTAGTTTGTGGTTCTTTACGAATCACTAATTAATCAGGGAGTACATTGCTTTTCCAAAGTTGTAGGAAACTGTCGTAGCGTCTGGTATCTCTCTAGACTATTTTTGATTGTAAAAATTGTCTTACTTTACACTTATTTAAGTATAAAAATATACAATGTAAATCCAAAATTATACAAATATCATATAATTTATCCGCATTACGGTGGCTGAAGCTTTCATAAACTTCATGGAAAATTAATTGTATACAAGTACTACAGTAGCGATCGTATTCAGCAGAGACGCGCGTGAATCCATATCTCAACAGAAACACATACAGCAAAACAGGGACAACAGCGAATCGCCCAATCTACAAAAGGCAGCATTATGGTTATGATTACCGCTACTACTCCTAAAATTCTGATTGTTGATGACGACTTTGGCGTGAGAAATCTCGTTCATCGTTTTTTGAGTCGGAAATATCACATAGAGGCGGCAGCAGATGGTAAGACTGCCTTATCGATTTTTGAGCAATTCAATCCAGCCTTAGTAATTCTGGATTGGAATTTGCCGGATGTTAATGGTTATAGCCTTTGTCAAGAAATGCAGAGTCGTACTAATGTTTTAGTACTGATACTGACTAGTAGGACTGATGAGGCTGATAAAATTAAAATCTTGAGTGCAGGTGCTGATGATTTCATGACTAAACCATTTAGTCTTGCAGAAGTAGAAGTTAGAATAGAAGCTCTTTTGAGGCGGATACGCTACATTAACCCTTCGCCAACACAAAGGATCATTTTTAAGCAGCTAGTAATTAATCCAGAGGGACGGGAGGTAATACTAAACGATAAGCTTCTCGCTTTAACAGCATTGGAATTCAATATTTTACATTTTTTGGCAAGTCATCCTAATCAAGCTTGGAGTCGCCCACAGTTAATCCAAAAAATCTGGGGTTGCGACTATGTAGGAGATGGCCGGGTGGTTGACGTACATATTGGTCAGCTTCGCAAGAAGATGGAAGTCGATCCTAGCGTACCAGAGTTTATTAAAACTGTACGCGGCTATGGTTATAAGTTTGAAGCACCCGACGAAAACACTACTTCCTGAGCTTTGCGATTTCATAGTTAATAAGGCTCTCCTAGAGTGGTTATGATAAAATAATATAAATAAAATAGATAGTTACCAATATATTTATCATAAAAAATATCTCAAAACCAGTCGGGGATAAGAATAGAAAATTAATTAAGAAGTAAAAATGTAAAAAAAAATTGAAAGAGAAATTATTGATTTAATAAATATGCCATCTAATCCCTTGCTACACTTTATTACTAAAGTTATTAATCTTGAAGATATCAAGGTTATTAATTATCATTTTATCACTGAGTATGAAATAGTAATAGAAGTCGAAAATAAGCTGAAAGTTAGTCAATGTCCTCACTGTGGAAATACAACTGATAAAACCCATCAAAATCATTGGTATACAGTTAGAGATATACCTCTGAGTGATTATCAAGTATTGTTAAGAGTAAACCGTCGGCAATTGAGATGCACGAAATGTCATCAAGTATTCAGTGAGCTATTAAATTTTATAAAAACTAGAAGAACCTATACAAAAAGACTAGCGACGAAAGTAATTAAGGAAGTATTAGAGACGAATGTAGAGAGTGCAGCCATCAGAAATAGAATGACAGCATCTGAGGTAGAAACCTTATTAAAAGAACAAGAAGCTGATTTACTCAAAGAAAAACCCCTTCAGCTAAAAAAGTTAGGCATAGATGAAATAACCCAGCTAAAAGGAGGAAAAAACTATGCGGCTGTATTAGTGGATTTAGAAACAAGAAAACCAATAGCATTGCTGGAGAAAAGAAATAAAGAGGTAATAGCAGAATACTTATCAAGCCTAGGTTTAGAGGTATTAAATCAAATAGAAGAAGTCAGTATAGACTTATGGAAACCATATAAAAGCTTAATCCAAGAAATGATACCAAATGCTCAAGTAGTAGCAGATAGATTCCATGTAATGAAACAAATAAATCAGGAGTTAGATGAAAGAAGAAGGCAAGAAAAAAGAGCAGCAGTCAAAATTAAAAACCGGAAAAAGAGAGAGGAGAAATTAGCCGGGTTAACTCACAGTAAATACCCTTTATTAAAGAAAAAAGAAAACCTCAATGATGAGGAGAAGGTCAAGATACATTTACTGCAAAAAGTCGCTCCAGAATTAGGAGAAATGTATCGAAATAAAGAAGCAATTAGAGATATATTTGAAAGTCATATAACCAGTGATGAAGCCTTATATAAATTCCTAGAATGGACAGAAACGGCTTATAAATTTTTCCCGAAAAGTTGTCGAACCATTAGTAGATGGATAGATGAGATTCTTGCTTATTTTGATCACCGAACTACTCAAGGTATTGTTGTTCGCGGAGCGTTCCGCAGGAAGGGAATTAATCAGAAAATTAAGCTCATTAAAAGAAGGGCTTATGGCTTAACTAACTTCAATAATTTTAGAAGAAGGATTTTACTCAGTTGGTATTTTTGTTCTTAATTTAACATATTTAGTCTGGGAGAGCCGTTAATAACAAAAAATTAGTCAGCATTAATCTTATTGCTTACTTAAATACTTTTACTGAGGTTTGACCGTATAACTTACGTTAATTTGGGGCGTTGATACAAACTGATTTGGTGATTTTGTGTCTGCTCAAGCCTCAGACAGTAACTTTATTGCTTTTAATATATTGTCTCAAGATAAGTTACAACAAAATCAAAATGTACAAAGCTTATCCGAAGTTTCCCCTATAGATAAAATCTGGGATAAGCATAGAGCTAATACTGATAAAGTCTTGCATTATTATGCCAAAGCAGACGCACATTATTTTCACCAGTATGCTTGGCGCATGAAAATATGTTCCGAGTTGCTGAAATTTCATACCAGTGTAACTCAGCTTCATAAATACTTCCGTCGTCTAAGCTAACGGTTGCAAAGCCTTTAAGTTTCCACCACCGTCCTGAACCATAAGTTTTACGCAAAGTTCTAGTTCACGAATAGAGTTACCAACAGCAATTATTTCAAGATTGGTGATGTCTCCGATAATTTCAAAATTCAAGTAAGCATTACTCCTAGTAAATATTGCACCAAAGAACTTTTAACCATAACCCACCGCCAACCTTTGACTAACCAATTCAGCCGCTAAATGTATTGCTGCCTTCATACTCGTAGCATCAGCAATTCCCTTACCCGCAATATCAAACGCTGTTCCATGATCCGGTGAAGTCCGAACGAAAGGAAGGCCAATAGAAGTATTAACTGCCCGATCAAACGCCATCAGCTTCACAGGAATTAAGCCTTGGTCGTGGTAAAGTGCCAAGTAGCCATCAGCAGGATTTTGGACTAAAGAATTTCCATACCAAGCTTGACCAGGTTTAACCCACATCGTATCTGGCGGTATTGGCCCATCTAGCTGTAATTTTGGTCGTTTTTGCCGCTCTTGCTCTAACCAGGGAATTAACCAATCCTGTTCTTCATGTCCCAATTGTCCCTGTTCGCCACTGTGGGGATTCAAACCTGCGATCGCAATTCTCCCATTTTCTATACCGAAATCTTTCTCTAAACACTCCACCAGCAAATCCAATTTCTGTGTCAACAATTGCGGTGTCAATGTATCCGCTACTTGACGTAGGGGTATATGTGTGGTAGCAAGTAAAGCACGGAGTGTCCAGCCAGTATGGGGCGATCGCGCCACAAATAACATCCCAAAACGGTCAACACCTGACTTGTGTGCCAAAAGTTCCGTTTGCCCTGGATAATTATATCCTGCGGCTTTCCAAGCAGATTTAGCGATCGGCCCCGTGACTATCCCATCAAATTTACCAGCGAGTGTTTGTGCGATCGCATATTCCATATAGGCAAAACTAGCCGCACCACTGGCCGCATTACCTATTCCGGGAATAATTTGACCTTTAATTTCTCCATCCAATTGCACATCACAGACAGACAACTCTTCTGGATTTGCCAAAGGTGCTAAATTCTCGATTAAATTCAATTTGTGATAAGTCTGTGCCAGCAAATCCCCACTACCCACCACTGTTACGTCGTATTTTTTACTAATTTCCGGTTCTGCTAAAGCTTTTAAAATCACCTCCGGCCCAATCCCTGCCGGATCTCCCAGCGTCAGTGCCAAACGTGGGCGATTCTTTTTGCTAAAATTCACTAAATCACCTTGATTATTTTGATACATAAAATTTATTCATAATTATTATCATTAAAATTTTCCCCATCCCCCTTATCTTCCGCTCTACAGTAGGGATTGCCCCCCAAACCAGTAGGGATTACTTGCTAAACTAGTTTAAAATTATTTACACAGGTCTAATCCTACAGTAACTATTGAAAAGCTTCTGCTAGACCTAGTTTACACACACTAATTTGCATAAGGAGAATCACACCAATGGGCGGCGAAATTTTGAATGCAGCTATATTGTCCTTCGGTTTAATCTTCGTGGGCTGGGGCTTAGGCGCATTGTTACTGAAAATTCAAGGCGGAGAAGAATAACTTCTACGGTAATTGACTATTGAGAGGGAAGAGGTTTTCCTCTGCCTTGAAAAGTTCTGTTCGCCCCAAGCTGGCGTTCATACTTTTCCCTAACTGGGAAAAAGGCTTGTCCGTTTACCGGACAGCAATTTTCCCATGAATTCTTCCATAACAAACGATTTTCTTAGAAAAGATGTAAACTTTTGTTTACATAGGTTATTCTGATAACATTCTTTTCATAAAACATTAAAATTTATTACAAACCTCATGACATTATTAATCGTCGGTGCCACTGGCACCTTAGGAAGACAAGTGGCTCGTCGTGCAATCGATGAGGGATATAAAGTGCGCTGCCTCGTGCGGAGTAGTAAAAAAGCAGCTTTTCTCAAAGAATGGGGTGCTGAACTTGTACCAGGAAATTTACGTTACCCCGATACCTTAGCGGAAGCTTTAGTTGGTGTAACCCAAGTTATTGATGCGTCAACATCTCGTCCTACAGATTCACTGAGTATCAAGCAAGTTGACTGGGAGGGCAAAGTAGCATTAATTCAAGCAGCAAAAGCAGCAGGTGTAGAACGCTTTATCTTCTTTTCAATTTTGGATGCGGATAAATACCCAGAAGTACCGCTAATGGAAATTAAGCGTTGTACAGAACTATTCTTAGCTGAGTCAGGCTTGAATTATACCATCTTGCGGCTAGCTGGTTTTATGCAAGGGTTAATCGGCCAGTACGGGATTCCCATTTTGGAAGGACAGCCAGTTTGGGTGACAGGTAATTCTTCTCCCATTGCTTATATGGATACTCAGGACATTGCTAAGTTTGCAATTCGTGCATTAAGTGTGCCCGAAACGGAAAATCAAGCTTTTCCTGTAGTTGGGACTCGTGCATGGAGTGCAGAAGAAATCATCAACCTGTGCGAACGCTTATCTGGAAAAGATGCCAGAGTAACGCGGATGCCAATAAGCTTACTGCGTGCAGTTCGGGGCTTAATGCGGTCTTTTCAGTGGGGATGGAACGTAGCCGACAGGCTAGCGTTTACAGAAGTATTGGCTAGTGGTAAACAGCTAAATGCTTCAATGGATGAAGTATACACAGTTTTTGGCTTAGATCCGCAACAAACCACAACTCTAGAAAGCTATCTCCAAGAGTACTTCAGCCGCATCATGAAGAAGCTCAAAGAGGTAGACTACCAGAAAAATAAAAATAAAAAGCAGAAACCTAAAAAAACTCCTTTTAAACAGTCTTCAAAAGCCAATAGTCAATAGTAATTACAAAACAGATATTAGTCATGAAACTCTACACTCTGGATATTTGACTCCAGATTAATGACTACATGACCCAAAATGTGTAAGGATTACATAATACAAAGCATCGCCTAAACTTGGATATTTGAGTGTGCCGAAAGCAGGCATTATCTACAATGACGTTAAACCGATAGCGGGTCGTGTCGCTATCGAGTTGGAAGACAAACTAACCGCAGCCGGTTGGGATGTGTGTATCACATCAAGTATCGGTGGAATATTGGGCTACTCTAATCCAGATAGTCCTGTATGCCACACCCCCATTGACGGTCTAACGCCCCCTGGTTTTGACTCAGATATGGAGTTTGCAGTGGTGTTAGGGGGAGACGGCACTGTTTTAGCAGCGTCTCGTCAGGTAGCCCCCTGTGGTATTCCACTATTAACAGTGAATACCGGTCACATGGGATTTTTGACAGAAACTTTCCTGAATCAATTGCCCCAAGCACTAGAACAGGCAATGAACGGTGAGTATGAAATTGAAGAACGAGCCATGCTCACCGTCAAAGTATTTCGGGGAGATGCAGTACTGTGGGAAGCTCTCTGCTTGAATGAAATGGTACTGCACCGAGAACCTTTGACCTCTATGTGCCATTTTGAAATTGCCATAGGTCGTCATGCACCAGTAGATATCGCGGCGGATGGTGTGATTGTTTCTACGCCTACTGGTTCTACAGCTTACTCATTGAGTGCTGGTGGCCCAGTTGTGACTCCTGGCGTACCTGTTTTACAGCTAGTACCTATTTGTCCCCATTCTCTAGCTTCTAGAGCATTGGTATTTCCAGATACTGAATCGGTAAACATTTATCCAGTCAACATTCCTCGGCTAGTGATGGTAGTGGATGGTAATGGAGGGTGTTATGTCCTACCAGAAGATAGAGTATATATGGAGCGATCGCAATATAGTGTGCGATTTATTCGCTTACAACCGCCTGAGTTTTTCCGAATTTTACGAGAAAAATTAGGTTGGGGTTTACCACATATTGCCAAACCAACTTCGGTAGAATTACCGTGATGATTGGGCGTTGGGAATGAGGAATGGGGAATAGGGGGACAAGGGGACAAGAGGTGAGAACTTGAAACAAGTCTTTCCCCTTGTCCCCTTGTCCTCTTCCCAATTCCCTATTCCCTAATTTCCTTCCAGAATTACTGGTATAGGGATGGTATTTGGAGTTAGTTATTAAGATTGCATCGGAGAATTCGATTGCTGACACCTGAACGTGCTAAAAGATTCTTAGCTGTGCGTCAAATCAGGATTGCTTTATCGTTAAAAACTCGTAATTGCACTTTATAACTGATGTAAAGATTTTCTCTAGAACATCTTTACAATCCCAAATCCAATATCCCAAATTGTTATGACAGTTGCTCCAAGTCCCTGTGTTTTGGTGATTGAAACTGATGAGAGCCTAGCAAATCACCTTGCTTGCGATTTACAAGAAGCTGGCTATGAATCAATATTGGCTCATGATGCGACCAGTGGTTTGCAATACTGTCGCGATCGCCAACCTGCTTTAATTGTTTTAGACCGGATGCTAGCAGGAGAATCAGGACTCTCATTGTGTAAAAATCTGAGAAGCACTGGTATGCGATCGCCTGTGTTGATTTTAATGGCAAGGGATACCGTCGACGATCGTGTAGCTTGTCTAGAAGCAGGAGCGGATGATTACATCCTCAAACCTTACCGCTCAGAAGACTTTTTGAAGTTAATTCGCCTCTACTTAAAACCCGATGTGGATACCACGGAGCAATTACGCTTTGGGGATCTTATTTTAGACATCGCAAGTCGCCGTGCTATCCACGGCGGTCGGGCAATTGACTTGACAATGAAAGAATTTGAACTATTAAAATTCTTAATGGAACATCCGCGTGAGGTGTTAACCCGCGAACAAATTTTAGAAAATGTTTGGGGTTATGACTTTCTGGGTGAGTCGAACGTCATTGAAGTGTACATCCGCTACCTGCGCCTCAAAATTGAAGATGAAGGTCAAAAGCGCCTAATTCAGACAGTGCGCGGCGTAGGGTACGTTTTAAGAGAATCCTAGTAGAGATGGCGAAAGTTTGTCTACCTTTGACAATGGGCTTAAGCCCATTGTCTAGTTAATTCAGCCTGAAAACGGCTGTGTATTACCAGACAAATAAAAGCGTGAGCTTTCTAGCTTAAATTCTGTAAAATTGAAATCTAAATTACAAAATCAAAAATAATTATGAATCGTTGGCTAGGTTTATTCTCAATGTTGCTGAGTGTTTTATTGATGGGCTGTTCTGTGCCAACAAAGGCTAAACCTCCAACCCCCACGTCTGATTCTAAACCTCTAACCCCAGCAAGTTTAGGTCAAAAACTACCAATTTCTGCGAAAGCCATTCTTCCCAATGGCACAACTATTCAGTTAGAAGTAGCGAAGACACCACAACAGCAACAAATGGGGTTGATGTATCGACCAGCTTTGCCAGATGACCGAGGAATGCTATTTGGGTTCGCTTCACCACAACCAGTTAGTTTTTGGATGAAAAATGTCCCTGTAGCCTTGGATATGGTATTTTTACAGAACGGTGTAGTTAAATATATCCAATCTGCTGCACCTCCTTGTGCAAGTGAGCCTTGTCCTACTTATGGCCCCAACACACCAATCGATAAGGTAATTGAACTTCGCTCTGGAAGAGCTGCCGAATTGAAGTTGAAAGTGGGCGATATTGTCAAAATTGAGAGTTCTGATTAGCTACTTTTCAAGGATAAAGATTTGGATAGTTGCTCTGTTCAGACCGTATACTACCTAAGTCTATGTTTTTTCTGTAAAAAATGTCACGTCTTGTAGCAAAAAGTCATCTGTAACGCTACAGTTTAAAAACTGTGGTAATAATGTAAAATTCTACTGTCTCCAATCTGAAATTCCGAACTTGAGGTGTGGTTGCAAAAATATTCCCTTCGGCGTAAGTGTAAATAGTCGCCAATAAGAGAGTATAGGTTATGGAATCTTTGTTACTACTTATGTAATTAAATAAATTACACAAATTAACAAGATGGAGTCATTGAATTAAGTAAAAATGCTGCTTGATGATTGAGCAGATGACAAGCCTCTCTTAAAGGCAATTCAAAAAAACTGTGCTGGGGTGTATAGCCAATAACGGCACAGTGACAGATGAAATACTGGCTACTGGCTACCGAGCAATGGTGAACTGATATATGACAATACATTCTGCACAAGGAGGTGAGATCCAAATGTCACCATCAAAATATTCTCGACTGATTCATTTTTTGCAAGAAGATTTGGCAATTTCCACAGCATCGCTGGCGGTTGCACTGCGTCATCGGGAGCAAGACCCAGGCCCTTTGGCAATGATTCTTTGGCAGTATGGTTTGATTACTCTAGAACAGTTAGAACAAATTTATGATTGGCTGGAGACAGCATAATTTATGCCAATTTTGGGTTTTGGATTAAAATGTCTCTATCAAAAGGCTGTTAGCGAAATCTCAAACAATACTATTTATGCAAATCCTGGATCGTACTAAGTTGCCATTAGTATTGTTTAGGTGTTAAAAAAGCTGTGTGACTGTCTCCGAAGCAAATAATACTATCTAGGTCAAGTTGGTATCATTTAAGAGAATAAAAGTATGTCACATCAACTTTACCTTGCACAAAGGTTGATATATAGGTTTATAAACTCTGGTAGTTTCTACTTATTTATATACAATAAATCAAAAGAGCGAGTTAATAATTTAACTCGCTCTTTTGATTTAGTGCTGAGTAATTAGGATTGACTAAATACTCTAACTGCTGCTGCTATACCAGATCCAGGGGTGAAATCTTCGTACCCAAGTTCTGTTAGGGTAACTTCTAAAGATGCTATACAGCTAAGGATATCGCGATCGCTCACAAAGCCCAAGTGACCAATGCGGAAAATCTTATTACTCAAATGGTCTTGACCACCTGCAAGGGCAATATCAAAGCGTTTTTTCATCAATGACCGAATCTTATCCGATTCAATTCCCTGTGGTGCTACAGCCGTAATTGCCGGACTAGCGGAACTATCTGCTGCAAATAGGGGTAAATTCAACCCTTGAATGGCGGCGCGGGTAGCATTTTTCAGCCGTTCATGTCGAGCAAATATTGACTCTAATCCTTCCTCTTTCATCATTCGCAACGTGGTGTGTAACGCTACGATCAAGTTCACGGGTGGAGTAAAGGGAGTTGTATTTTTGGCTGTGGCTTTGCGATATTTGCCTAAATCCAAATAAAATTTCGGTAGCTTCGCAGTTTTGTAAGCTTCCCAAGCCTTGGGACTGACAGAGACAAAACCCAATCCCGGCGGAATCATATAACCTTTTTGAGAACCGGAGGCGACTATATCCAAACCCCAAGTATCCACGGGTAGATTGAACGCACCCAAGCTTGTGACGGCATCAACGATAATTAAAGCTTCACCGTGTTCTTTGACATGGCGGTTGATGCTTTCTAAGTCATTCAACACACCTGTCGAGGTTTCACTGTGGGTAATGATTACAGCTTTAATTTGCTTTTGAGTATCTGCTTGGAGTTTTTCGGCAAATACTGCTGGGTCTAGGGGTTTTCCCCATTCCACCTTAACTTCTTCTACATTCAAACCATAGGCTTGACCAACTTCTACCCAGCGTTCGCCAAATTTACCATTAGAGCCAACTAAGATGCGATCGCCTGGAGAGAGAAAATTAATTATTCCAGCTTCTACAGCACCCGTACCACTGACATTCAGTGTCAGCACATCACTTTGAGTTTGGTGCAACCACTTCAGGTTTTCCGTCACCTCTGCCAAGATGTTGCTAAATTCACTGGTACGGTGCCCAATTGGATGCTTGGCTAATGCCAGTAAAGCAGCTTCTGGCACCGGGGTTGGGCCTGGAATCATTAGCATCAGCTTATCGTTCATGTGTCTATCCTAAAAGTCAAATAAAAGTCAAAATTGTGGGAAATTGGTTTAGTCTGGTAGCAAATTTTAGATATTCATCTACAAATTACACTCAGATCGCCACCAGTCTTGTTGTATATTTTCCAAATCCATAGGAAAAGTATCGTGGGAGTTAATGATCGGTCAGCTTGACCTTCGCAATTTCTACGAGACTCCAACTCAAATAAAACCTCTGTTCCAGGCAATCTTACCATACACTTAGACACCAGGTTAAGGCGTGTGCTAGTAGGGGAGTAGCTAAAATAGCTAAGGCTGAAGTGTCCATTTAAGCTCTCATAATTTTAGGTATAGATATTATAAATTCTTAAATCTTCCCCATCATCGGCCTGAGTTGTTTTGATAGAAATATGCGAAATCGATTTAAATTTCGTGGAAATCGTCGGTGAAAAAGCTGTGTTTTGCTTCAACGAAGGAAGTAACCGCCTACACTATGCGGAAGAGTTAGATGTCATAGTTTGCTAAGAGATAAAAGATACCCAACCAAAAGTTTTCAATCTCCTTAGACAGAAGATTTGTTCTTTGGTTGCCATTCTCTAATGAATATTTATCTATTGAAGAAGTGATGATTTGTTGCAGTCTAAATCGCTTTCATGCGGATATATAAACCATCTCAGGCTTACTTGATGGGGATTTTTCACTGATACTTTCCAATTTATTTGCTGCTAAATTTGAGCGATTTATGCGGCTAATTGCTGCACATTTTGAAGCTTTACTCAAAAGCAGGCGATGCCTATGCCTACGCTAATCAACTATAAGTTTTTATACTATACTTACAAACTTGCTACAATTGTGCTTAGTTTCGTTAGCTACCATTCATGGTGAGTCGTTTTTAACTAGTGTTCAGTTCATAAACTGTCACTCACCAGATCCCCGATTTTCTTGTAAAAGAGATATTCTTAGTTAGTGCAAGGAGTGATACCATTTCACCAAATGTTTGTCACAAGTTATCCCCGCAATACTCCCTAATAAGGGGGTGTTGCAGATTTCAAATGTTGCATCAAACAAGTGAGTTGGTATAAGCTTTTACGGGAAAGCGCTTGAGTGAGCAAAACTCTCAAGCGCTTTTTCGTGTATAAATAAAACAGTTTAACTATTTGAACGATAATTATAGATGTTTTTAAATACACACATACCAGAAAAAGAGACTACTGTTACAATATTTTTTGCAACAGATTCTTGATGGTTTTAACATCTGTGCATTCCATCAAAATCTTTTTAAGTGACTGGACGTACCACACGAATTAGTTTTCCTTGCAACACTTGTTCTGCTGTCATAGCCAACTGTACAGCCTGCAATTTTTCACGCTTGTCTGAGAGCAAGAAGTTGTTGTTCTAACTCTTTAAGTATCATGAATGTAAATCCTTTGATGTTTTGTCAGGCTACATTTACAATTTGATCGATTGCCAAGTACAACATTTAATTAATTTGTAGCAAATTCTCTGCGTACCTCTGCGCTTCCCTTTGCGCTACTTTGCCTTTAAATTTAAACCCTTAATTCGCCACGATTTTACGTAAAACTGTACTTAACTGACTACAAAATTCACCAACTTTCCAGGCACTACAATTACCTTTTTAATCTCTTTGCCTTCGATGTAACGCTGGGCAATTTCTGATTCACGGGCGTATTTCTCCAACGCTGCTTTATCTGCTTGTGCTGGTACTTGAATCGCGCCGCGAGTTTTGCCCATAACTTGAATCACTAAAGTGATTTCATCAGCTACCAAAGCAGCAGGGTCAAATGACGGCCAAGTTTGAGTGTGAACAGAATCACTTTCATCCAACAAATGCCACAATTCATCAGCAATATGTGGTGCAAAGGGTGCGAGTAACATCACCAAAGTCCGAATACCTTCTGCGTAAATTGGTGAATTTTTGTCGGCATCACTTAGGGCATTACTCAACTTCATCAATTCGGAAATAGCTGTGTTGAATTGATATTCGTCTTCCACATCTTCTGTCACCGCTTGAATAGCCGTGTGAATCGCCCGCCGCAATTCTTTTTCAGCCTTAGTTAAATCAGAGAGTTGAGCTTTTTTACGGGATACCCCAGCAGTAATATAATCCGTCACCAAACGCCAAACCCGATTTAAAAAGCGGAATTGTCCTTCCACATCGGCTTCATCCCATTCCAAGTCTTTTTCTGGTGGTGCTTTGAACAAGATGAACATCCTTGCTGTGTCTATACCATATTTGGAAATTACATCTTCTGGCGCGACACCGTTGCCCTTTGATTTAGACATGGTGGCGTAGAGACGTTGCAAAGGTTCGCCTGTCTGAGGGTCACGAGGGTCAGCAGAATTGACCAGATTAGAAGGAATCCATTTATCCTTACCGCCCTTATTGGGATTTAGGTAAGTTAAACCCTGTACCATCCCTTGAGTTAACAGACGTTGGAAGGGTTCATCAAAATTCAGTAATCCTCTATCTCGCAGAACCTTAGTGACGAACCGCGAATACAACAAATGTAAAATCGCGTGTTCAATTCCACCTACATACTGATTAACTGGCATCCAGTCATTAACTTTACGGGAATCGAAAACCTGTTGTTCATTTTTAGCGTCAGGGAAGCGCAAGAAATACCACGAGGAATCAATAAAAGTGTCCATCGTGTCGGTTTCCCGCTTCGCTGGAGTTCCGCAAGTTGGACAAGGTACATTTACCCAGCTTTCTAACTGAGTTAAAGGTGAACCCCCACGTCCAGTAAATTCCACTTCTTCTGGCAACTGGACTGGCAAATCTTTGTCAGGTACTGGCACTATTCCACAGTTGGGACAGTGAATTACAGGTATCGGTGCGCCCCAGTAACGCTGCCGGGAAATTAACCAATCCCGCAAGCGATATTGCACCCGTACTTTACCAAAACCTTGTTTTTCGGCGTATTCAATTATGGCTTGTTTAGCATCTGTGGAACTTATACCAGTAAAAGCCCCAGAATTAATTAAAATTCCTGGTTCAGTGTATGCCTGCTTATAGTCAACTTCCACAAGTTGTGTGACTCCATCAATCTCTGATGTTGGAGTTAAGTCAAAACCTGCAACATCATCTGGGGAAGCGATGACAAAATTAATTGGTAAATCATAATTTTTAGCAAACTTAAAATCTCGAACATCGTGTGCAGGTACACCCATCACTGCCCCAGTACCATACTCATACAGTACATAGTCAGCAATCCAAATAGGCACTTCTTCCCCTGTAAACGGGTTAATTGCCACCCCACCGGTGGGGATACCCCGCTTAGGTTTGTCTTCAGAAGTACGTTCCAACTCACTTTGATTAGAAACCTCTTTAATAAAGACTTCTACCGCCGCTTGTTGTTCTTTTGTGGTGACACTTTTTGTTAAGGGATGTTCCGGTGCTAATACTAGATAACTGACACCATAAACGGTATCTGGGCGCGTGGTATACACGGCAATTTTTTCATCTATCCCGATAATGGGAAATTCTAAATAAGCGCCTGTGGATTTACCAATCCAGTTTGCCTGCATCAATTTGACCCGTTCCGGCCAACCTATCAACTTATCTAAGTCATTGAGTAATTCTTCGGCGTAGTCAGTAATCTTAAAAAACCACTGCCGCAACAATTTGCGCTCAACTATTGCGCCACTGCGCCAGGAACGTCCTTCGTTATCAACTTGCTCATTTGCTAATACAGTTTGGTCAATGGGGTCCCAGTTTACGGCTGCTTCTTTTTGGTAAGCTAACCCTGCTTGCAAAAATTGCAAGAAAATCCATTGCGTCCACTTGTAATAATCTGGTGAACAAGTAGCTAGTTCACATTCCCAATCAATTGATAAACCAAGACGCTGCAACTGCTGCCGCATCTGGGCAATATTCTGATAAGTCCACTTTGCTGGCGGTACACCACGGTCAATGGCGGCATTTTCTGCTGGCAAGCCAAAGGCATCCCAACCCATTGGGTGTATTACCCGATACCCTTGCATTCGCTTGAGACGGGCAATCACGTCAGTAATGGTATAATTACGGACGTGACCCATGTGTAGGCTGCCCGATGGATAAGGGAACATGGATAAAGCGTAGAATTTTGGCTTGTTGCTAGCTGAAGGTGTTTTATCTAAGCCAAGTTCTAACCATGTTTTCTGCCATTTTTCCTCAATCGCTGCGGGGTTATATCGGGAATCCACCAAAAATTCTCCTAATGGGTCTGTCGTAGGTTAACCTTTTATGTCAACCTCTTAGGTTAACCTATATTGTAGGTCAACTAATCACAGATTTATATAATTGAGCATCAGCCAAATTATGCCTGAGCTGCTAGTGTTTCAGGTATGGCAAGAATCATTTGATGAAGGTTTAGATGGTTGAATCAAATATAAAATTTTCTGATTTGGTGCGGGTTTTTGTCTACGGCACACTCAAACCATGTGAAGCTAACTATAAAAAATACTGTGCTGGCAAAGTAGTTGATGTCAAAAGAGCTTTTGTAGAAGGTAAATTATTTGCTTTGCCAATGGGCTACCCAGCAATGACGCTGGGGAATAGCAAAGTTTACGGATATTTACTTTCTTTTCCCAACCCAAGAATTTTAAATGAGCTAGATGTGCTGGAAAATTACCAGCCAACTAAACAACCACCAGAAAACCTCTATAATCGGCAAATTATCGAGGTTTATGAACCACAGTCGCTCTCTTATAGTTGGGCTTGGGTTTATTTAATGACTCTAGAGCAAGTTGCCCAATTAGGAGGATTACTCCAACCTGACGGCTGGTGGAGTGGCTGTGGTTTAACCGCAAAGCACAATTACGAGCTGTGAACCGTTAACTTTGCAATTAGTTTATATCCTGTTTGGAGTCGTGCCGTTGTGGTTGAACCGGATAAATTGGATTTTCTGGAGAAGCTACTGCTGCTTTCGGAATTTCAATTACCGGGTTATTTAGTCCCACCATCAGAGGAGAAGGTGGAATTATAGACGCTGAGGATGTTTGAATCGGTTCTTTTTGTGGTCGTTGCGCCAGTTGCGGCACATTCAAACCACCAGCTACTAAGCTAGATACTGCACCGATTACGCAAGCTGCAACAGCTGCACCTCCCGCCATCCAGTTTAAACGGGAACGGCGGCGCAAACGTGTGAATACTTGCTGAACTGTTGCTTCTGATGACTCTTGGGGTGTGGGCACTGGGAGAGTCCGCAAGCCTTGGCGCAGCTTTAACAGTCGGGCATACAAGCATTGAACCGAGGCATCATTTGCCAGCCATTCTTCTACTTGCCTGCGTTCTATAGCTGTGACTTCACCATCAAGGTAAGCACTCAATAACTCGAAGCGATCGCGCTTCACCATATCTATAAGACCCGTTGATTCATTGGTATGCTTGGCCATTCCATCTGACAAATTTTGAGGAAGTTGCAAAGAAGAACGGTCGTAAAACTGAGAATCAGTAGTCATCTTAACATTATTACCAATTCATACACGGGTAAACTGGGCGTAAATTTCGGGAAAATTAGCCATTTTTCCTTCTTCGGACGTAAGCTATCTACGTCTTTATGGTAATTCTTAATCTATGCTTAAATTCTGTCATTGGGCAGAGGCAAGATACTGTAAATTAGGAGTCTAGATAATTTTGCAAGTGGGCTTGCAGCCTCGATCTAGCTCTGGCTATTCTTGACTTCACAGTTCCTAAAGAAACTCCAGTGATTTCAGCAATTTCTTCATAAGCCATACCCTCGATTTCTCTCAGGACAATGGTAGTACGAAAAACTTCTGGTAAATCCGCGATCGCTTCCCGCAATTGCTCGTAAAATTCTCTCGTTGTCAGTTCTTCTTCAGGCCCGGGAGTATCGCCAGCGATTTCCCAATCCATCTCACCGTCCTCTAACGAGCGGGGAGCATCCAGTGATAAAGGACTAACAACCCGCTTGCGTTTCCGTAACTCATCGTAAAACAAGTTGGTGGCAATGCGGCTTAACCAGCCCCGAAATTTAGCAGGCTCTTGTAATCGGTTAATATTCCGATACACTCGAATCCAAACTTCTTGAGCTAAATCGGCTCTGTCAGACCAATCTGGAGCTAGGTGGTAGAGAACTCTATCAACCTGACTTTGATAGCGGCGTAATAATTCTGAAAACGCAACACGATCTGGCCGCAGTCCCACTTGACAGCGCAAAATTAAATCGTGGTTAGGGAGTTTGTCAACTTGCACTGATGCTTCTGGATACTTTGCATCAACCGTTGACCAGGATACAGTAATCGACTGACTCATAGATCGTACTGGCTCTAAATCATCCCTATCTATTAGACCTGCTAATGGGACAGAAGTTCCATACTAAGGTGACGGATTTATGACTGGAACACGGAGGCAGACAATTTTGGATACATTTATAGCAATAAGGTGAGCCACTTTTTCCTTATACTGCTCGCATAGTTGCTCTTACACCCATCAACTCACGAAAACGCAGCAATATGCACATTTTAGTACTTTTAGCAACTGGGTATATACGCTTGATAAAAATAATTAAATCTGGTTATTAAGGATGAAGAGAAAAATTTTGTAATTCTAACTTCTTGATACCTTTAAAATTCAGGTAATAATTTCTGGGAGTTGGGTTGCTGTAGTTACTATAATGGTGATTTATTTTTTTGATTTTGTTACCAGAATAGTTGCTGATTGTTCTAGTTGTGACCCGTAGGTAGCACCAGAGTTATGTTGCTCTGGTACACGAATTTGAAAAAATAAATTGAGGGAAAATGTAATTGTGACTGCTAGCAATAGTTTTTCAAACATGGTTTTTCTCCCACCGACACCACTAATCATTGATTGCTACATTGCAAAAGTTCCGCCAGAAAGTCTAAGTATTGGCTTGCAACCCCCTGAACTTTGGAGGAATGAGATTGGTCACTTGAAGTTTTGCTGCTGGGACAATTTGCATAGTCTTAGTTTGCCCAGAGGTGTTGGCAGATTTATAACGGAAATGATAAGTATTGATAAATTTTTGATAATCGGATGATGAACACATCCAATTTCTCGGCTGGATATGTCAGGGACAAACAATAGGCGATGGCAATGGTAAGAAACGAATCTGTAGGGCGGATGGTAATGTTGCTCTGTTTTGGCACAGCATTTTTATCTTTGGCTGTCCATTGGCGCATTACTACAGCACAACGGCAGTCTGATAAGTCTGCATCTACTTTGATGCGGCGAGATTCTACCCTAACCAATCCCAAGGGAAGCCGCTCAGAGGGAGTTTACAAGAATCTGTCACAAGTGAGTTTAGGAGAAATTGCGCTGGGTGCATCTGTGCCACCTGCTGAAGTTGCCCAAGGCTCAAGTGTTCAGAGGGCAGTTACACCACAGTCCTCTGCTATTAAGACTCGAACTAAGTCGAAAATAATTAAGAAGAATGTAGCTAAAGCAACGACTCGCAAGGCTTCTATACTCAAATATTCTGCGATTAAGTCTGAAACTAAGTCGAAAATAATTAAGAAGAATGTAGCTAAAGCAACGACTGGCAGGGCTTCTACACCAAAATCTTCTACTATTAAGCCTCAAACTCAGCCAAAAACAATTAGAAATAATGTAGCTCAAGCAACTGAACTACCAATTAAGATGCAGCTGGTGGCGCAAGCCGAAAGACAAAATCCAGTTGCGGATAGTTGGCCAAAAGGTTTATGGTCTAAGGCTTCAGCCCAACAAGCACCATCTGCATCTGATAGTCTGGCAGATGGCAAGACGCAAGTGGTAGTTGATTTAAGCGATCGCCGCACTTACGTATATGCAGGAGATGAGGTAATAGCTAGCTACCCAATCGCTGTAGGTAAGAAAGGTTGGGAAACGCCTACAGGTTCTTTCCAGGTGATCCACATGCGACACTATCCAATCTGGCGGCACCCAATTACAGGCAAAGTATTTCAAGCTGGTACGGATAGTCCCTTGGGAGACAGATGGATTGGTTTTTGGTCAGATGGACGCAATGAAATTGGCTTTCATGGTACGCCGGACATTGACCTAGTAGGAACAGCTGTATCCCACGGTTGTTTAAGAATGCGTAATTCTGATGTCAGAATGCTTTATGAGCAAGTGAGTATAGGGACAACAGTACTGGTACGTAATTAATTCAAAGAGTCATTTGTCATTAGTCCTTGTCCTTTGTCTAAAACAAATGACAAATGACCAATGACTATTGAAATTATAATTTTTGCTCAAAATTAGGTGCATAAGTCTGGAGTAATGCACTAACTTGGCGGACAACCTCATTACCAGTGTTTTTGCCCAAGGCTTGCCGTTCTGGGAAGAAATTGGGTCGATCTAGGTAACGATTAATCGCTTCACTCACTTGTTGAGAAATTAATTCTTGCAGTTCTGCCTGAGCCGTTTGGCGCTGGAAGCTAGCACCCTCTTCTGTAGTAGCATACAAAGGTGGTAGTCGATTGAGAGCGTAAGCCGCAATATCTCCGACATCTAGAGAACTTTCGCTGGTGGCTTCAATTTCTGCGACTCTGGCGATCGCTTCTGTCAGCACCAATTCTTCCATGACGTTAATGAATTGTTTGCGAGGTACCGCCACTACCTCACCAGTCAATAACGCTCCCATGAGCCGATCCAGGGCCATGTACTCTTCAATTGAGAGTTCCGAGGCGTTATCACAGATTCTACCGACTTCTGCTTCCATTGCTGGTGTTAAATAACCATCCTGGAGAGCTTGTTCTACAATTTTTTCGATACTCATAACACTTATCATCATTTATGTTAGCCAAGCAAGGTAGGGACGGTATCAATCCAATTGATTTTGCTTTATCTTCAGCAAAAAAAACACAAATTATGCACAGACGCGATTATTCCGCCTCTACTAATTAACGACCTTAGTTCGCCAAGGTGTTGGATCAACAGATTGTCCGTTGACATACAGACCCCAGTGCAAATGTGGCCCCGTGGCAGCACCTGTTGAACCAACTGCGCCAATTACTTGACCAGCTTTTACAAGATCACCTTCTTTAACGTTAATACGACTCAGGTGCATGAAAATACTGGTGACTCCTTGACCGTGGTCAATGCCAACTACGTTACCGTGTATCCGAAACCCTTGGGATACCCTACCTACCAAAGCAACTCGCCCAGGGGCTGGGGCAATTACCGGAGACCCGGCAGCACCAGCGTAGTCAAGACCACGATGATAGTAGTCCTTTGCAAATGTACCATTATAGTAGCGACGTACACCATAGTTTGTACTCATTCGCCCTGCATTTGGCTTCAAAAATACCCCATTCCAATACTTTTCTGGTGTTTGTAGTGCCTTGAAAGCCGCTACACGCTTAAGTTCATATTCTGTGGCATCCACTCCGGCTTTGCCAGGTGGCAAAGTAATACGTTGTACGGGGAATTTGCGATTCAGCACATTCACAGCTAAGTTTTGTACTTGACCATCCCCTGCAACTTTAAGTGTTCTAGTTCCAGCTTTTTCAAGTGGAGTTGTAGGAACAAAAGCCCGGTACTGATTAGGGGCAATTTGAAAGGCTGGGTATGTATTATTACCAGTTGCTACTGTTGGATTTGTACCATTCTCAGGATTAGGATTATTTAGATTAATCTCTATCGAGAGTGTATCCCCTAATTTAGGACTAGCTGGAGTCACCTTTACTTGTAAAGCATCTACAGGCAATGCCAAGGTGATAGGGAGAACAGCAAATATTCCCTTCAACACATTTATTGCAAGGCGATTGGCTGTCAAACTTTTGACATCAAAGCCGAGCAACTTGTTGTTTGAACTACTAGCACTATTCTCAATAATCATAGAGCTACAAAAATTCCTTGCTTGTTTTGGAAAATAGACTAGCTTATTTTTACTCGTGTTTCCTCTTTGACGTAGATGTTTTTGAAACCCTCTAGAGACTTATAGGCATCAGAGTTACATCAGGTAGGAGATAAGAGAAAATGATTTGTAACTGTAATTTAGTTAGTTGGCATTAACTTTATGTATTACATTGACATTGGTAATGATCTTAAAATTTAACTAGATTGACGGCAAAGACTTTATAGTTGTTTGCCAAGGTATCATTATATTAGGCAAAAAAAGAAACCCCTTGTGATTATACCCATTACATAATAATACTTGAAGAAAATCTTGGAATCAACTGGACACTTGTTCAACTGGACACTCGTACTATATTGCTAAGTTAAAATTGGTGTAAGTAAATAACGCAAACCAGGTAAATCAAAGGCAAAGTATTAGAAATATTTAATTTGAAAAGCTAGGTTAGGCAAGAGACCTAACCCATAATACTTTTTAGTAAAATATAGTGTGAAATTATATTATTTTTAATTTATCTAATTCTTAATTACCGTTTATACACTAATAACAGATATTATTATTTTTAATATAAGGTATAAAACAACAGTGATTTTACTTAAATTGTTCTAGTTTCAATTTCTGAGCTTGAGGAATGAAAGCTGATTAAGTTTAGGTTGAGAGCGTTAATTCTGACTTGAGCTTACCATCTTCCATATCAACGATGCGATCGGCAATGTCAAGGATGCGGTTGTCATGAGTAACCATCAAGATGGTACAGCTTTGTTCTTTTGCCAGTTTTTGCATAAGATTGACTATATCCCGACCCGATTGACTGTCAAGGGCGGCGGTGGGTTCATCTGCTAGGATTATTTGAGGATGACTAACTAAGGCGCGAGCGATCGCTACTCGTTGCTTTTGTCCTCCAGATAGTTTTTCAGGATAGTAATGTAAATGATTTCCTAATCCTACCTGCTCTAACATCTGGGCTGACCTAGCTAGCATATTTTTTAACCCAAGATATTTGTGTAATTCCAAAGCTATTTTGACGTTTTGGAGTGCCGTTAAACTCCCATGTAAGTTATGTGCTTGGAAAATATAACCGTTATGCCGTCGCGCTTGTACTAATTGTTCAGCACTAGCACCACAAAGTTCTCGCCCCAAAACCTGCAAACTACCAGATTGAGCAGAACGCAATCCACCAACTAAGGTTAGCAAGGTAGTCTTTCCAGAACCAGATGGCCCAGTCATAATAATAATTTCACCGGCGTTAATCTCTAAATTGATATTAGATAAAACTTGCTTGCGGAGGGAACTGTTACCAAAGTGGTGGTCGAGATTTTTAATAGAGATCACAGGTTGAATAGTCATAAATGGCTCGATTACTTGTGACGATCGTCATTAGTCATTAGTCATTTGCAAAGGACAAATGACTAATGACTAATGACAAATGACAAATTTAGAACATATCAGCAGGATCGGTGGCTTGAAGTTTACGAGTGGCAATCGCACCGGAAATTGTACACATAATGATAGTCAGCACTAATACCTGCAATGCCCGAATCGCAGTCATGTACATGGGTAAATTTGTGGCACTGCGAGTCAGTTGGTAAAGTGCTAAGGACACTCCCAATCCGGGGAGGAAGCCTAGTGCTGCTAATATCAACGATTCTTCAAGCACCACACCCAGCAGGTAGTAATTGCGATATCCCATTGCTTTAAAGGTGGCGTATTCCCGAACATGGGCATTTACATCGGTGGAAAGGACTTGATAGACGATAATCACGCCCACCACAAAGCCCATTGATACACCCAGGCTGAAAATAAAGCCAATTGGGGAATTTGTTCTCCAAAAGTTGTTCTCAAATTCAATAAATTCGGCGTGGGTTAAGACTCTGACATCATCTCTTAGGTAGGCTTTCAAGCTTGCTGCTACTTTTTTCGGGTCATAGCCTGGTTTTACCTGAATCAAACCTAGACTGATACTACTTGACTGTCGCCCAGAAAATAGCCGTAAAAAGTTTTGATCACTAGTAATCAGATTGCCATCAGAACCAAAGGAAGCCCCGACTTGAAATAAGCCACTAATGGTAATTGTGCGCCGTTCTATTTCGGTGGTTAGGGTTTTACCTTGGTCAATTTGAGCGATCGCTTTTTGATAATCTCCTCTTGCACCACGATCAAACAAAACGGTATCGGGTAGCTTAATTGCCTGCAATTGCTGGTTAACATCCGGTAAGTCAAAGGCTGGCCTATCTGGATTAAACCCGATAACTAACACCCCCGTCTCACGATGTGTTTGAGGATTTTTCCAGATTGTGTTGTTGAAATACATTGGTTCTGCCGACTTCACCCCTGGTATATCCATTGCTTGGTAAAGTCGCCGACGAGAAAATGTAGACAAGCTTGGCAGGTTACGGGCTTGGGGACTGGTTAAAACAATGTCTGCTTGCAAACTGCGATGTAGTCTGGTGTTACTGTCATACAGCGCAGTCTGAAAGCCAAGCTGCATGAACATGAGAAGATCCGCAAAGGCAATACCTGACAATGCCACAAAGAGGCGGCTTTTTTCATGGTTCAGTTGCAGCCATCCTAGAGGGGTTCGCCGTCGCAGTTGTTTGATCAATCCCATTATTAAGAGGCAGGGGGCAGGGGGAGCAGAGGGAGTGTGGGGAGTGTGGGGGGTAAGACTTCTTCCCCATCCTCCCACACCCCTTGGATTTCTCTCACTTGTGAGAAATCCAGGCTAATGCCCAATTCATAATTCAATTACTGCCTTAACTTGCATATTGGTTAAGCTGGCAGCTTTTTGACTGGAAACTTCATCTAGTCGGATATAAACTTCTACTACTCGGTTGTCGATATTGCTGACAGGATCTGTGTTAATGACATTTTGCCGTCGCACTTGCAAACCTTTGCGATCTACGATTCCCTGCAATTCAAGGGGGAGGTAATCACCAAATATTCTTACTTGTTGCCCTGAATGAACTTTGCCGATATCGCTTTCATAGACTTCGGCTATGACATACATTTGGCTAGTTTGTCCTATATCAGCAATGCCATCATTTGATACTAATTCGCCAGGATGGGTGTGGATCTCGAATACTTGTCCAATTTGGGGCGATCGCACTTCAGCCTGTTTTAGATTGATTTTTGCCAGATTCATGGCTGCTATAGCCCGATTAATTTCTGCTTGGGCAGCTTCTACATCTACTCCTCTTACCTCAGCAATTTCCTCAAGGGTTGCTGTGGCCTGTTTTACCTGTTGCTGGCTAGCTGATTGGGTACGATTTAACTGTGCTTGTGCTTCTTGCAGGCTTTTTTGGGCGGTTTCCAGGTTTAAACGCTTACTATCTCGTTGGGAGGTGGAAATTGCACCCTGTTGATATAGTTGCTGATAACGTTCGTCTTCTGCTTGGGCATTTTGCACTTCGGCTTGGAATCGCTCAATTGTCGCTGCTTGAGTATTAATATCACCTTGGCGTTCTGCTTTTAAGCGAGCGATCGCGGCTTTTTGGGCAGCAATTTCACCACGTTTAGCACCTGCTTGGGTGCGGTTTAGGTTTGCTTGTGCTACTTTTACCTGTTCCTGCGCCTCTTTTAATTCTGCCTGCAAGCGATCGCGGCTATTCAAAATTGCAATCAATTGTCCCGCTTTTACCCAATCCCCCTCCTTTACTAACAACTTTTCTACTCGGCTTCCTTCAGCAGATACCGCAGCAGAGAGTTTTATTACCTTTCCCTGTGGTTCAATTCGTCCTAAAGCTGTTACCGTTTTTAACTGTGGCAATTGTGCTGCTGGCACTTGTGTTTCTGGATTTGCATAATTTTGCCAGCGTTTTACTATATAAAAACTTATTCCGCCAACCAATAAAGATGCAATTATACCTATAGCAACAGATGGACGCAGAATAGACTTAGGGAACGTTCTGTACCCTAGTTTTGAGTTTCGCACCATAGATTACCTCTTAACTAGTGGCGCAGAAAAAACTAAATAGATTAAGTTTTTATCCTTAATTCTGTTAGTTATTGTTAATTTATCGATTCAAAGTTCATAAAAAATGAAAATTGTTGACAATTTATCAATCTGCTGCGATTTTCTGTATTACGATAATAAATCACTCTCCAGTATTAATACTATTTCACTTTCAGGTTGATACAAATAGCCATCAGGAGAGCAGGTTGAAAGAATTAGAGACAAATCATTTGTATCAGTGATTTCGTAAAATGGTATAAAAGCCTTATGTTAATAATGAGCTAGTTTTCTTTTTTGAAAGTACTTAGGTATAGTAAACGGTTTCCAAATTGCGGGTTGTAACAGTGCCAACAATCAGAGGCAAATTAAGCCAAAAAGAAATATTATTTGTCATGATAAATTAATAATCTTTAATTCCTAAAAAATCTCTTTAGATTTGATGTTTTTATAATTTTTTGTGATATATTTTCACTGTTAAAAGTTATTTTCATGAATAAATTCTGTTAGCATATTCGCAATTTATTCAGGTGTCACAAGCTTTTATTGAGATATAGCTTCTAAATATCTATCCACATAATAAGGGCGCACAGCTAAGTGTACACCCCCATAAATAAATGTATTCCACTGAATTGAAATATGTGATTTAGCTCATCGAATTGCTCAAAAACACGATGCCGATCGCACAGAAAGCGAAGCCAGCAATGCTAATTTTCCAGGGTAGAGTTCGGTTTATTTCTCCCATACCCATTGCACCACCAATTTCTCTGGCACTCATAGCAACCACAAACAGAGTCAATGTCATACCTACTATATAGGCAATTAGTGGGAGCATTCCTGCCCCAACAATAGAATCAGCAACAGTGTAACCCTGAAATAAACCAGCACTGATGCCCATCAGAGCAAGTACCACAAAGTTTGGTTGATTGGGCATCATCAGCATAGTACTAAAAACGATGGTAGAAATAGCGATGGCTATTTCTATACCTGGGAAATTTAGCTGGAATAGATGAATTACAATGCCCAAAATTGCTGCTAAGACAAAATATCCAGCGATCGCAGCGCCACGAACAAACATAGATGACAGTAAGCCAATAGCAACAATCCCCACTAAACAATCTAAGGCAATGACTGGATCTGCCAATCCCCAGAGAAAGCCTTCCCACGAAGTAGTGATGGTATGACTATCTGGCGTTCCACTCCATGAACTCAGTAAGCTAATTAAAATTAAAGCTGCGATCGCTCCAATATGGCGATCCATTAACCTCGATGTGTAAAATTCCTGTGAAGCACGGAATTCTGATAATTTCCTTTTGAACATCACTATATGCCAAATTAGTTTTTTCGGTAATTTATACTACCCACCTATCCCAAAAAACTAACGTGGTAATTACATTACCCTGTACTAGCTTCATAAAGTTATCCAAAGCTACGGTCATTGAAAAGTATAACGGTCTACGTAGGCACTGATATAGCCTCTTGTAGAGAACCCGTCACAGACATCGCTACCAATAATTAATTATCAATATTTGATATTAAACACGGTATCTAATAGACTGCAAATGTAGTAAGTAAATAGAGCCAATTTTTCTTGTATCCTGGTATTTTCTCTCAGGTAGAATGCTCACCTTTACTTAATTTAAAACTTCTCTTAATTGAAATCTATTCAAAAGAAGACTAATCTAGAAAATATCTTCATTGGAAGAGAGAATGAAATTCATCAAATTATTACTAGTTAGTACTGTTCTCATCTTCTTTGTGTGGATTAGTCCACTGCACGCTAGTCCAATAGCACAATTGCCAACTTCTTTACTTCCAGTTACCCAAAGGGAAACAACATCTCTAAAAAATTCCCAGGATGTATTGACTGTTGCAACTTTTAACGTCGAGAATTTAGACCCCCAAGATCGACGATTTGATGATATTGCCAAAATTATTCTGAATAATTTGAACGCACCAGATGTCATCAGTTTGGTTGAAGTTCAGGATAATAATGGGCCAACTAATGATGACGTTGTGAATGCCAATGAGACTTACCAAAAACTGATTGCTGCGCTCGAAAATATCGGTAGTCCAGCATACAATTTTGTGGATATTGCCCCCAGTGATGACCAAGATGGTGGAGAACCTGGAGGTAATATTCGTGTCGGTTTATTATTTCAACCCAGCCGGATAAATCTAGCAAAACTGCCTAAGAAAGGCGGTTCATTAGATGCTGTGGCTATTACTCAAGGTGCAAATGGTCTTGACCTTTCACTCAACCCAGGTCGAATTGATCCTACCAATAGTGCTTTTGAGGAAAGTCGTAAGCCACTGGCAGCAGAATTGATATTTAACGACCAAAAGCTGTTTATCATTGCTAATCACTTTGTTTCCAAGCTGGGAGGTTCTCCTAGCGATGTTAAACGAGTCAAGCAAGCCGAAATCGTTAATGAATTCGTAGGGAAAATATTAGAAGTTGACCCGCAAGCCAAAGTAATCGTACTAGGTGACTTAAACGATGTACCAGATTCCTTACCTCTGAAAACTTTACAGGGTAACATTCTTGAGAATCTGACGGCTCGTTTACCTGATAGCGATCGCTTTACTTTCAAATTCCGTGGAAATCCTCAACTTATTGACCATTTATTGGTCAGTGAAAATCTTTCCCGTGTTGCTCAACCAAAAATTGACATTGTGCATGTCAACGTTGGCTTTAGTAGACCTGTCAGCGACCACGATCCTGTAATTTCAGCGTTTACATTACCTACCAACCAGTCCACCTCTGACCCTATTCCTCCTGTTGTTCAACCTACTCCCACTCCTGTAAGTGATTCGGCAATTATATTGCCTCAATTATCCAAAGTTGCTCTAGTTGAAGAACTTGCTAAGAAGTATACGCCGAGCAAAACTTTGAACTACGATCGCGCAAGAGACGAAATGTTTAGCGTTATTGACAACCAAGCAGGTATTGTGACAGATATCTATGCCAGTTACCAAATTCGTCTAACTGGTAATGGCGATCCTAGTCAGGAAGCTGACAAATTAGGGCTGAATACTGAACACGTTTGGCCACAAAGTAAAGGGGCTGACAACGGTAATGCGCGAAGTGACCTTCACCATTTATTTCCTGCACGAGAAAATATTAATACTGAGCGAGGAAATAAACCCTTCGACGATATAGCCGACACCAGTACTAAAAAATGGTATCGAAATGATACTGTTCAATCTACAGTTCCTACTAGGGAAATTGACGAGTTTAGCGAATCATCATCTGCTAAATTTGAGCCTAGAGAGAAAGTAAAAGGGGATATAGCTAGGGCAATTTTCTACTTTTACACTATCTATCGAAATCAGGCCCAGAACGTAGACCGAAATTACTTTCAGAATCAGCGTCAGACTTTGTGTAAATGGAATCAGCAAGACCGACCTGATATTACTGAAATAGAACGCAGTCAAGCGATTGCCAAATTTCAAGGTAATGACAATCCATTCGTGCTAGATGTCACATTAGCTGAACGGGCATACTGTAATCCCTAAAGATTTGGGTAGCACAGTTGTGCTACCCAACAAACAATAAAATATGCTTTTCGGTCAAAACTTTAATGCAGTAATTCCTCAACTTGATGCTGGCTCCACAAAGTTCTGTATAAACCCTGTTGTTGTAAGAGTTCTAAGTGATTGCCTATCTGAACAATTTTTCCCTTTTCCATCACAAAAATCCTGTCAGCCGCAGCCGCCGCAGATAATTGATGGGTAATGAAAATTACTGTTTTGCGTTCAGTACCACTGGAGAGATTTTTGAGGATTTGCGTGGCTGTTTGATTATCCACACTAGAGAGAGCATCATCCAAAATTAACACTGGCGCATTCACCAGCATAGCTCTAGCTAAGGCAGTACGTTGTCGTTGACCACCAGAAAGAGTAATACCGCGTTCACCAACAAGAGTTTCATATTGCTGAGGAAAACTGTCAATTTCTGATTCAATTTTGGCAAGTTTAGCAACAGATTCTATCTGCTCTTGTTCGCTAATTGGATCGCCATAGCGGATATTATTCTTGATTGTAGTGCTAAATAGAAAACTATCTTGAGGAACGTAAGCGATCGCACCTCGTAAATCTGCCAAAGCTATTTTAGTAATATCCAGCCCATCTAAAAACAATTGCCCTGATTCAATATCCAACAAGCGCGGTAAAGCATTCGCCAAAGTGGATTTTCCCGAACCAATGGCCCCAACAATGGCCACGGTTTCTCCAGGAGCAATTGTAAAGTTAACGTTTTCTAAAGCTGGAGTAGAAGAACCAGGGTAACTGTAGCTGAGATTTTTCGCTGTCACTTCCCCTTTAAGTTCAGCTGCTGGTAGATGTATGGCATCGGCAGTGTCTTGAATTTTCGGTGTGACAGAGAGGATAGATTCCAGGCGATCTATACTAACTTCACCCCGTTGGTAGGCAGTAATTGTGAATCCTAAAAGGGCTGTGGGGAAAACTAGACGCTCTACATAAATTAACAGTGCTAAAAAGTCGCCAACCTGAAGCGCCCCAGAAGACATCCGCGCTGTCCCTAGCCAGATAATTACCAGCGAACTCACATTAGCTAGTCCACCAATTAGCGGAAAAAGTGTATTTCGGAGTTTTGCCAGTTCCAAGTTAGCAGTCAGTAGCTGCTGATTTTTCTTGGAGAAGGCTCGACGCTCGTTTGCTTCTTGGGCATAAATTTTAATTAAGGCAATGCCACTAATATCCTCCTGGATGAGTTCACTGATTTCAGAGAGTTGCTCTTGGACTGCTGCTTGTTGTTTGCGTAAGCGATCGCTAAACAGACTCACCAACAAGAGCATAAAAGGGTAAACTGCCAGAGACGCTAGCGTCAGATCCACACTAATCGCTAGCATAACTGGCAGTGTCAGGGCGTAGGCAAACACGGTATTTGCCAAACTCAAAACGGCAAAACCCAATAACCGTTTGATATTGTCCACATCACTGGTAGCCCGATTAATCAAATCGCCAGCAGTATTACTGGCAAAATAAGCCGGCTCTAGCTTGAGTAAGTGTTCAAAAATCCGTTGTTTCAGGTCAAATTCCACCTGACGACCCACCCCAAATAGCCAAATGCGTGATGCCATCCGCATTAGCCACATCGCCGAACTGAGCAATACAATTATTACTACATAATGTAGTATTTCATTCCAGTAGAAGGTTGTTGAGAGTTTATCAACACCAGCACGAATCAACCAAGGGATATAAACGCCCAGTGCATTGACAGACAACAAAGCGAGAATGCCTAATGACGCTTCCCGCCAATGGGGTCGTAAGTAAGCACTGAGTTTAGCGATTCGTCGAGATTTTGCCATTAAAGCAATTTTGCAACTTTATCATCCTAGATTAACTGCTAGCCCAAGCAGGCAGCTATGTACAGGGAATGGGGAATGGGGAATGGGGAACTTGTACTGAGCGCAGTCGAAGTATGGGGAAGGGAAAAACCTATTTGGGGACAGTGGCTAACTAATTCAACCCTTTGCCCTTTGCCCTTTGCCCTTTACCCCTTTTTTTTACTTTATTACCGTTGAACACGCAAGAACCTGTAAATTTCAACGAGATAACTTTCCCAAGTTCTTGTTGTCAATTGCAATGTTTCCGAATTTGGTACAAAGTCTTCAAGTCGTAAACCGCGTGTGCGAATATCTTGAGGATTTCCTTGTAATAAATAGGGAGGCACTCTCAGATTATAAGAAATAATGCTATCTCCTTTGACATCAGAGATGTTTGCTGTGGTGTTTGGTTGCCCTAATGCCACCAGTGTCCCAGATGTTGAGATAGCAGATGCTACAGATGTGTCACCTGTCATTGCTAGAGGTGCGCGATAAAGGAAATAGGCGACTGCTGGTGTACTTGCTAACAACAAAATTGTCAGTGCCCAACCTATCAAGTATCCTCCTGGTTTTTCGATTCCACCTCCTTTAATTTTTTGAGCAGCCAAAATCATCAGTAAAACAGAGGCCCCCAGAGGCTTGAGTGGAAAAGATAGCATTCTCCACAAAGATGCCACAGCTGGTTCACTGGGGTTAAGAAATGAAAGGGCTACGATTACCAAGATAACGACTAAGATTAATCGCCCTACAAAAGTTCCAGAGGGATAAAATCGCTGGAACAGAGAATATACGATAGTGCCAATCAGCAGCCACAGCAGTACCCGGCTTAGCAATAGAAACATAGATTAACTCTCAAATTTTCTGGTGCGGTGAGCCAGTGTGGTGGTAAGACAGTCCACTTGACTAGGGGTTTTCATGCCCCAGGAGGAACTGTCCTGCATGGTTTCCCTGTATAAAACAACTAGTGACTTCTTAGCCGCGACGCTAGAAGCGTCACCCATAAGGGTCAACCTAGAGGTTTCGGGAAATGGATTTATTTTATTGTCAAATTGTAATCGTACTGTTTGACTTAAAATACTTCAAACCTCACACCCAAAGACTACCGTCGTAGTGATTTTAGTTCAAATTTTTAACACTGCGCCTATTATTTATAATTTTCCAGAAGAGTAATGTGGCACCGGTAAACTAAATTAATTGAGTAATCCACTTAAAAGGAAAAACTATGTCGTCTGGAAAGCCTACCATTTTGGTAACAGGGGGAGCTGGATACATTGGTTCCCATACGGTGCTTGCTTTGAAGCAAGCGGGTTATAACGTTGTCATCCTTGATAATCTGGTCTATGGGCATCGTGACCTGGTAGAGAAGGTTTTACAGGTAGAACTGATTGTAGGGGATACAGGCGATCGCGCCTTGCTAGATCACCTATTTAAAACCCGTGATATTGCTGCTGTGATGCACTTTTCTGCCTACGCCTACGTAGGCGAATCAGTTACTGACCCAGCTAAGTACTACCGCAATAACGTTGTTGGTACTTTGACCCTGTTAGAGGCGATGCTGACAGCATCTGTAAAGAAATTTGTCTTTTCTTCTACCTGTGCTACCTACGGCGTGCCAGAATTTGTACCCATTCCAGAAAACCATCCTCAAAATCCGATTAATCCTTATGGCGCGACAAAGCTAATGGTAGAGCGGATTCTTTCGGATTTTGATGTTGCTTACGGTTTTCAATCAGTGCGTTTCCGCTATTTTAATGCTGCTGGTGCTAATCCCAATGGCTTACTCGGCGAGGATCACAACCCAGAAACCCATTTGATTCCTTTGGTGCTGATGACGGCTTTAGGTAAACGAGAGTCTATCTCAATTTTTGGCACCGATTACCCCACGCCGGATGGTACTTGTATTCGTGATTATATTCATGTTAACGACTTAGCAGATGCCCATATTTTGGGATTGGAATATTTATTAAAAGGTGGCGATAGCGAAGTTTTTAATTTGGGCAATGGTAGCGGCTTCTCTGTCAGAGAAGTAATTGCAGCCGCCGAACAGGTGACAGGAACTTCGATACCAGTAGAAGAACGCGATCGCCGTCCCGGAGATCCCCCAATTCTCATTGGCACCAGCGAGAAAGCCAGAACAATCTTAGGCTGGCAACCTCAGTATCTATCCATCGAAGATATTGTCGCTCATGCGTGGCAGTGGCATCAAAAGCGACATAAGTAGGGAATGGGGAATGGGGAATGGGGAATTGGCAAGAGGACTTGGGGACAAGGAAAAAGGGGGACAAGGGGAAAGACTTGTTTCAAGTTCTCACCTCTTGTCCCCTTGTCCCCTTGTCCCCTTGTCCCCAAGTCTCCCCTACTCCCCACTCCCTCCTCTCATGTTTCGCAGTACTACAACTAAGATGCCGATAAATCCGAAGATTGGCAGTGCGATCGCCCAAATGGGTAATTTCTGAGATTCACCCTCTACTAAATCACCATTGACATCTCGCTGAATTTGTGTACTTTGTGTAGAACCGCCTGCTACAGTAACTTCAAATTTGAAGTTAAAAGGTTTGAATCTTGCCCCAGAGACTGGTTTACCATTTAGTTGCAACTCATAAATACCTGGTTTGGGAAAGGTAATTTCTGTACCTGGAATACCTTGATAACGTTCGGCTGCTACAGCTTCTAACTGTGGTTCTAGCAGTGCAGGCTCTCCGGTTGCATAAGGTTCAGCATAAACAGCCAACCGACAATTACACTGTGACAGGGGAATAACCCTTCCGCCTCTGCGGGTAAGCGCAAACCAGACTTGGGAGGGTTCTCCAGCCCGAGGATTATCATTAGGCTCAATGTGGAGGGTGCCACCAACATCTCCAGAAACTTCCACCTTATGAGCAGATGCAGGGTAAAGATTAGTTATTGATATAACTAAGAAACTCAGGAATAATAAATACTTTATTGTTCCTTGGCTCTTCCAAAAAATGCCTTTGAGTAGTTGATGCCTCTGTTTTTGACTCGTTGGGATTGAGCCAGATAACAAGGATAATTTACCGCGATTTTGTTGGGGGGACATAAAACTTTTCTACGGCTAACTTTGACCAAAAAAAACGCGAACGCACTAGTAAGACACTGAGGGTAATAATTCCCATCAGTACTGCCGCTAAGTTATTTCCCCAAGTTGATTGCAAAGAACCCAGGTAATGGGAACCAATCAACACAGCATGAATAGCACTCAAGAGCAAGGCTGGCACACCCAATAGATGAATCTGTCGCCAACGCTTGCCCAAAGATTTCTGCAACGATTCCCAACTCGTTAAAGCGGCGGGGGACATTAATACTAATGCTACAGCACCCGCAGCCATACCCCACTGAAATTCTGGCGGCATAAAAGAAAAGGCGGCAAAATTCCATTGCAATGAGTGTTCTATCATGTGGAAGGTGTGAACCACAGAAAGCACAAAAGATCCCACCCCCAAGGCGCGGCGATAACGCAATGGTGAAGCCCACAACCCACTAATAGGACGCGCAATTAACGCTAACATTAAGCAGAATAAAGCGGTGTGCCCGGTGTAATCTACCATTGTGTCACCAGTCCGTAGCAGGGTAATGATGCCAATGGTGAGTGTCACCCAACCGCCTAATCTAAATAACTGACTGCGTTTGTCTTTACTTACCAAGGATGTGGAGATGCCTACACCTAGCATAGTAGGCAGGGTTCCCAATCCAAAAGCCAGCATGGTTGCCCCACCCATCCATAAATTGCCAGTTTCGACAGCTTTGATTTGGGCAGCATACAGGAAACCACAGGGCATTAAACCCCAAGTCATCCCCAAAAGTATTGGTGTCCACCATTTATTTTTAAAGGAAAGCTTAACCATTCTTGTGCTGAGGCGATCGTGTAACCTACCTTGTAATAAAGGATGTAGTACGGGAATACGCGGGAGCAAATCGGGTTTTACTTGTCCTAAACCAAACCAAATCAGCATCACACCAGTCAGAATTGCCATCCAGTGCCGAAAGTCGCTGCCGATACCCGCTAGCTGTCCACTTTGCAGCAATACCGAACCTAACGCCCCAATGCCAGCACCGACTAGAGCATAGCTCAACATCCGCCCCAGGTTTAGCAAAAGATGAAATTTTAATTGTTGTCGCCAAGTGTTCGGCTTTTCTGAGGGTGATGTCCCTTTCGGCTGATGAGATAGGGAAAATGCCACTGTTAAAGGGCCACACATCCCAAAGCAGTGCCCAAAACTCCCCAGGAACCCTAGGATTGCGATCAGCAGTAAATCTACCATAAAAAAAGTCCTGAGTTCTGAGTCATGAGTCCTGAGTGTCAGAATAAAGATTTTAAAGAATTAAGAAGAAATTGTTTTCTCTTCTATTTGCTCAGTACTCAGTACTCAACACTCCTCTAGTGCGGAACTTTAAGTGAAGTTGCGATCGCTGTCAAAAGACAAACTGTCAAACTTGATATTTACTTTAGGAAAGAAAAAGTAAGAAAACCTAGATGTAAACACTCGTATAATTTACTATACGAGCGTAAATTTTAAACTAGCACAATAGTATGTATCGTATATAATTATAATTTATTGTGTAGTGTATGATATTGATACCATCTTTTCAAAGTCTAAAATTTAGACATAATAACAATGGGGTACTTTTATTTGTGAAACATTCTATTAATGCTCAAAATAAACCTGAAAAATTTGAATTTCAAAAGGCTATGGAAGCTTATCAAAAAGTAAGTAGTAAGTATAGGAATGCACTTCGTGAGCTAGCTGAGTGAGCTGATGGCAGTTGCAGTGGTGGGTAGCAGAGGTAGTACCTTTTTCGAACAGCGTTCCTCACCATAAATTGTTGAGAATATTCCAGTGGAAACACCCCAACCACAGCCAGAGTTAAAGGAAGTAAACATTGCGCCGCAAGTGTCTGCTGACAGACTGTTAACCCATATCCAAAAGTTAAATTTTCAGCGCTACACAACAAAAAAGCGATCGCACGCTTGCAGTTATATCACAACTGAACTCACAAAATTATGCTGAAACCTATGTGGTTAATTATTTATTTCATTTCTGTATCTTATGAACTGTATAGAGATAAAGATAATATTCGCTTAAGATGATAATTTTGACAGGCTTAATGGTAGTATAACTGTGAATCTTGTCCAACCTTGAGTACTGGTAAATTCTATTGTACCTTGAAGATATTCTACAAGCTTCTTAACTAATGCCAATCCCAATCCTGTCCCGCCATGTTTCCAGAAATCGTTGTCAGGAATCCGGTAAAATGGCTCAAAGATTCGAGATTGATCTTTTTTAGGGATTATTACGCCAGAATTGCTAATTTTAATTTCAAAGAAGGGGATTTGAGAATCGATTTCTATCCCAGATCGAGCATCTTCATTAATGAAATCTTTTGTTAGGTAGATGATCTGAGCAGTTAATTGAATCTCTTCATCAGGAGGAGAATATTTGCAAGCGTTGTTGAGTAACTCTGATACAATTTTGGACAGAAGAGTTAAGTCGGTAACTATCGATGGTAAGTTTTGAGAGATACTAACCTGAAAAATTTGTTGCTGAGATCGAGCGCGTTCTCGGAAATACAAGGCTAAAGGAGGGAGCCAGTCTTGAAGTTTAAATGATCTTAATTCTAATGGATACACATCTGTATCAACCATTTGCATGGACAGCAGATTGTTCACCAAATCTAGTCCCTCTTCACACTGTTGACGCAGAATAGTTAGATAGCCAGCTATAGACTCAAATGGAGAAAGTAATTCTGAATTGAAAATGCCTTCTCGTTCAAGAATATTTTCTAGCACGGAGATTGTCATTTTGATATTCTTTAATGGCATTCTCATTTCATGAGAGGTGGTTGCTAAGAAATCCTCTTTAAACTGGTTTAGCCGTTGCAATTGTGATAATTGCTCTCGTTGATAGCAGTTGAGTGCTGTTTGAATCGCAACATAAAGTTGTTGTTCTTTGATAGGTTTGAGAATGTAACCAAAAGCAAATGTCAGTTTAGCCCGATCCACGGTGCTTTTGTCAGAATGTCCAGTGATGTAAACAACAGGGATTTGAAAACGATTCCAGATTAGTTCCGCCGCATGAATACCGTCCATTTCACCTTGCAACTGGATATCCATCAAAACCAAGTTTGGGAGTAATTCAGCAGCTTTCTCAATTGCTGTTTCTGCGGAATCAGCAATATCTGAAACAGTGTATCCTAGCAATTCTAAAGTTTCTTGTAAATTCAGAGCCAGGATATATTCATCCTCAACAATCAGAATCCGAACTGTCTCTGTTGTCTGAGTGTTTGATAAAATACTGTTCACATTCATAAGCTGCTTTCTCTTAAATAAATTTGGAAGTATATAAAAATAATAAAATGCTATGAGCTAGCTTTTGCACTCCGGGTGAAAACGCCAAAATATCGGAGTTTGGTTAAAAATTTATTTGAAAATCTGGGCATTTTATTTTTTCGACATCCCTGAACTTTGTTTGATACTGATAAACAATATGGGGGAATTCAAGGATTGATCTAGGTACTTACTTACCTTTGCACAGAGAATATAAGTTTTAATTCTTTTAGTATCAAACTTTAGAGCTAATTTAGCAGTATTATCTCAACCAATATATAACGTCATTATAGTTTTAGCAGAGAAAATCATATCTTGATCTGCTCTTGAATTATATGCACACCCCAGACAAACAACAACTTTAACCATAGATAATTAAACTTAAACAATATAAAGATTTTATGTGAGGCTAAACTTTGTTTATGTAGGGACAATTTATGAATTACCTCTCTAGCCTGTAGTTTTGCATCAGTCTTCTAGGCGTATCTTCAAACAGAAATGATATTAATCCAACTTGGATGAGCAAAGGATAAATCACATGAAAAAATGGATTTGGCTAATGCTATTGCTGCTAGTGACTGTTGCTGTGTTGGGTAACAGAGGTAACACGCTTTTTGAACAGCGTCCCTCACCAGGAATTGTTGAAAGCATTCCCGCAAAAACGCCGCAACCACAACTAGAGTTAAAAAAAGTTGATGATGCCCTACAAGTGTCTGCTGATAAGCTATTAAACCATATCCAAAAGTTAAATTTTCAGCGTTACACGACAAAAGAGCGATCGCTCACTCGCACTTATATCACAACTGAACTGAAAAAATTCGGCTGGAAGCCCAAATTAGAAAAGTTCTCTGAGGGTGTAAATATTTTTGCTGAACGTCTAGGAACTAACAAAGCCGCTAAAGCAATTCTCGTCGCAGCGCATTACGATACTGTTGCTTTATCTCCCGGTGCTGATGATAACGCTAGTGGTGTAGCTGTAGTGCTAGAAGTTGCGCGGTTGCTTGGTTCTCGCCCCACAGCACGGACATTACAACTAGCTTTTTTTGACCAAGAGGAAACAGGACTTTTGGGTAGTCAGGCTTTTGTGAGCAAGACAGCACACTTGCAAAACTTAGGCGGAGCGATCGTTATGGATATGGTTGGTTATGCTTGTTACACTGTTGGGTGTCAGAAATACCCGGCGGGTTTGCCAGTTACCCCACCTAGTGATAAGGGCGACTTTTTGGCAGTGGTTGGTGATACAGAACATTTGCCTTTGCTGAATGTCTTTCAAAACTCCTCAACCGCATTGAATAAACAAGAATCAAATTTGCCAGCAGTCTTAACATTACCGATTCCTTTTAAAGGTTTACTGACACCAGACACTTTACGTAGCGATCATGCACCATTTTGGTATCAAGGTGTGGGTGCTGTGCTAGTGACAGATACAGCAAATTTACGGACTCCGCACTATCATCAATCTAGCGATGTTCCGGCGACTATCGAGCGATCGTTTTTTACAGGAGCAGCGCAGATTGTGGTCAATGCTATCAGTAACTTGTTAAATAAGAATGAGGTCTTGCAAAGTCAACCACCAAGCGGAGTGAATAATTCCTAATTAAATAAAAATAGGACTTACGCAACAGTACAGGCAGTAGGGGCAATAAGCTACTTTGCGTCTAAAATCAGGGTTTTGAATATTGTTTGCGTAAGTTCGATTAAACAACAAATGACTAATTAGGCGTAGCGGTAGTAGTATTTGGTTCAGGTAAAGTCAACGTCCAGTTCTGTTTATCATTGATTTGGAAGTACAAACCTTGGAAAATGAGCCGCAAAGCCGTTCGAGTTCTAACAAACTTCTGCACCAAATAAGTTCCTGGTTCAGCAGAGACACCATTAAAGTTTTTTTTATAACCAAATTGTTTTGAACAGTAACTGCCGGCACCTTGGACTGTTACTACAAAAAATGGAGCTTGTTTGTATTTATTAGGAATCATAAAGATTCCATATACATGGTGACGACCACGCCACGGCTGAACAATAACCTTAGTAGCATTTACTTGAAGTTTTTTAGTTTTTGATACTAAAAGATCCCCGAAATTACAATCAGAATTATTCACAGGCCACCACAGTGTAATAATACTCAGGGAGAGTAGCAAAATTAAAATATAGCGGAGTCTGCGACGCATAAAGTCAAGAAAAATTGTTGATGCGGCTAGTAGAATTGAATGAGTAATGATTGATAGTGCAGCTACAGCAGACTATCGATCTGCAACACCTTCTAAAAGGCAAAGACAAAACATTAAGCGGCCGTTTAAAATGTGCTGTCAAAAAAATTGCATTCACTCAATTTTGAACTTTAGTTTCTAGATGACCACATACATAAATCTAGTTGCTCTGGATAAATGATTTTTGATTGTTGCTAACAAAATTTTGACATTGCTGAAACTGAGATAAATGCTGAAACTTTTGTAACTAAGAGAATTTTGTATCTAATAATTCAAAATCCAAAATCTAAAATTTGATGAGGATATCAGCCGACAAAAAGTGCAAATTGGAGATGCGATTGCTTCGCCTGTTTTAGAGTTTCCTTACAGTATTAAACCTAGCGGAGAAACAATCAGACTTTTGTGGCTGTTAACACTGATTCATGCTCAAATTTTTAGCTGTGATGAATTCTACAATTCGTTATTTTTGATAAGCTTTAATTGCTTTGTGCAGATCGGGGCAATTCCTATCAAGTTCAGGAAAAATCTGTTTTGATTTCTGAACGATTAAAGGGGTAGTCAAATACACAAATATTCGTTATATTCCCCTAAGTAGCAGTTGGTATAAATATTTATGGGAAGAAGTTGGAGAAGTCTTAAGACAATTGCAGGTTTATTTAGTGCAATTGTACTTACACAGTTTGGGGTAAATACTTCGGCTGTTGCAGCTGACACCGTTGTTGTGCGTTTGGGTTTATTTACAGAATCCATATCCCTTACTGAGTTGCAAAACGCTGCCAAAACAGGAGAATTGCCTGCGAGCTTGCAGTCTTACACTAAAGGATTATCTGAACAACAACGCCGCTTTTTATTAGGGGCACTAACTATGAATATACCGATGAACGTTGTCACAATTAATAAGCTGCTTAATACTCAGATTGGCACATCTATTCTCAATGACTTCGCTACAGCTTTAGCTCGAAAGGATAATGCTGGGGTACAAGCACTGAGAGGAGGATTGGTATTAGGCTCTACTGCGCCGCAGGGTCTGTCTATATTGAGTTTTATCGCTGCTTATCCGAGTAAACGCTTAGAAATTGATTTACCAAAAGCTTTTATAGTTGCAAGGAGTTTGAATACAGCTTTTTGGCGCACGCAGCAATTTATGCTCGCCATTGCTCCCCGAATCGACTCGACAACACCGCAGATCGCTTTCCCTTTTGATCCCAGCCAATCAGGAACGTCTCAAGTAAAAATACTCAACTTAAGCCTGAATGACCAAAAGCGCCAACGCAAAATTCCAGTTGATATTTACTGGTCAAATGATGCAACTACCAATAAACCCTTAATTGTCTTTTCTCACGGCTTAGGATCAGTCCGCACGGACTTGCGTTACCTAGCAGAACATTTAGCATCACACGGTTATGTAGTAGCTGCTGTAGAACATCCTGGTAGTAATGAGGATAATATTAATTCTGCATTACAAGGCAAAACCAGACCTGTGAAGCCTCAAGAGTTTTTAAATCGTCCTCAAGATGTTAGTTTTGTTCTCGACGAATTAGAAAAGCTCAACCAAACAGCTAATCATCCCTTACAAGGGAAACTTGCAACCATGAACGCGATGGTTGTTGGTTATTCTTTCGGTGGTGGTACAGCTTTAGCACTGGCGGGAGGGGAGTTACAACTAGAACGGCTCAAACAACGCTGCAAAAAGAACCTGGCTATCTTAAGTCTAGGAGAAGCTATGCAGTGCATCGCCCAAGAACTGCCAGAAAATACCTATCAATTACGGGATATGAGAATAAAACAGGCGATCGCTCTCAATCCTACAACTTCTCTAATTTTTGGCGAAACTGGGTTAACTAAGGTGCAAATTCCGACTCTAGTGTTAGCAGGTTCCGCAGATAAAACCACCCCAGCTTTAACTGAACAGATTGTGGGATTTGACAAAATTCCATCCCCCAAATGGCTAGTTGGTATAGTTGGGGGTACTCATCTAAGTGTAAAAGATCCCAGTAAAACTATGGATCAAATTGGACAACCCAATACACCCATTAGTGGCGGTGAAGTTGTAGGCGAACAAGCAGTAGATATTCGCAAGTACCTTAAAGCTATAACTTTAGCGTTTGCTGCACAGATGACACCAGAAGCTAAAAACTACGCTGTGTTTCTGACACCAGATTATGCTCAGTTTGCTTCGACTAAAGCATTTCCATTTCGCCTAATTACGCAGATTCCTTCTGATGCTATGGCAGTGGTGAAAGAATTTGCTGATAAATAAGGAACTGGCAATTAAACCAATATTTAATTATGTAAGGGAGCCAGTTACTACAACTTTGGTTCCCAAACTTGCCCAAACTTGTAGTAACTGGCCTTGTCTTATTCTTTAATCTGTCGCAGTTAATTATACAAAATCTCTGGAGATTTTTACTGAATAATTCTTAATTCCTCTCTTCCTTTACGCCATTCTTTGGGAGATGCAGCGCGTTGGCACAAGCCTTTCATAGAAATGAGAGTTCATTTAAATTAAGCGCATCATCATAAAGAATAGCAACACTTCCGCATTGACAGGAAAGATCAAATATAGATCAATCCGCTTTAGCTATTGTCAAAAAGCATAAACTGTGTAGGGCGATTCATGTAGATACAAAGCAGCTGCTATATTAGTTCTCAAATCGAGTATCTGAAGGATATTGCCCCTACAGTACAGATGTATTTAGCATCAGAAAATGATTGATAAAAATCTGAAATGGCATTTTTAAGTTGATATAGAACATGATTCTTGTGTACAGTACGTAAGTACTAAATAAGTATACTAAACAATGGTTATAATGCCTTCTCCTAGCGAAGACACTAAGGAGGAAAGGCAAAAACAAGTATTTAGACAAAAATCTATTTGTATAAAAAATACTAACTTGATATTAGGCTGTTAAGGAAAAACTAAATTTTTACAGTAAAAATAACTATTTAGATATAAACTTTATAATATCTTTGTTGAAAATCATGCAAGCTTAAGAGTGTAAAAAATAAGAGCATCTACTGGATAATACATGATGTATGTCTTTTAGCTCAAATACCAAAAAGCAATAAACACAAATTACTTTGTGTGAAAACATCTTCGTGTATTGATTGGGGGATTTTTTTGACTAGCAAAAATGCCTTAGAATTTTTATTTGCTACAACCTAAAAATAAACCAAAAATAAAAAAATTAAGGCTTGTTTTGTTTACTTAGATAATAGTTAGTTTTGGCACATAATTTGGATTCAGATTTCAAAAATTCTTCTATTTCACCTAAGCTGATGCAACTATATACAATTCTTGAAATCGAACAACTCCAGGAATATGAAGACCGTCCTTACTTACTTGAAACTATAAAGTGGGTGAAAAGTTTTTTAGCAAGACCTCATCCTAAGTTAGGAAGACCCGGCGCAGTTTGCCCTTTTGTACCTCATTCTCTCAAGTCAAACAGTATTCGTCTAGCAGTTATTCGTACCAAATATTTGTATCCAGAACAAATAGAAGAGATTGTTGGACGCTATAAAGATATCTTTCTGAAAATGGAAGTCAAAGAGCAGGAGTTAGCAATAAATAAAGCTTTTTTACTTATTTTTCCTGATGTTCATATAGAGGACGCTTGTAAATTAATAGATAGTGTTCAACAAAAACTTAAACCTTTGTTTGTTGAGTCAGGACTGATGATAGGAGAATTTCATAAACGTAATGAAACTCCTGGTATGCATAATCCAGACTTTCGTCCACTTCGTAGCCCTATACCCTTATTGGCTATACGGTTTATGGTTGAGGCTGACCTCCCCTTTCTTCTGAATCCGGCTGATCCACGTTTACGTATTAGATATTTGGAAGCTTATCTAAAGTGTTTTGATAACAAATTTACGGATGAAACAAAATTTAGAAATGCTCATCAAGCATTGGCTTTAGCCAAAGAGCAACTTAAACAAGAAAATTTGGTGCATTAGTCAAAATTTAGAATTATGGATACTCTACCCATGAAAGGATAGAGATTTATAAATGGAAGGTGTGTTGTAATGTTGCTAACACACCTTGCTTGTGTAGCAAGGCTAAAATAGTGTATTAGACGTAGGTTGGGTGAAGCGGAGCACAACCCAACCTAAAATGTTGTATTAGATTTTGTAGTTTAGTTCGAAGTAGGAGACCCAACACCCCGATTAATGTTGGGTTTCGTTCCTCAACGCAACCTACATTTAATACCCTATTTTAGACTTGAAATAACCCTTAACTTAATTACCTTCCCCGATCGCTATAAAATTAAAAGACGATTTTTCTTTCTTAACTTCCAGTTGTGCAGAAGTTGAGCCAGACTGTTGTTTAACTTCCAGATCCCATATAGAAACTTGGAACTTGTTGAGGTCTGTATCCTTAACAACAATTTGATTATCTGCTCCCCAACCATTGAGAGTGGTAACTACAACTGGAGTAGTCACAAAAGGTTGTAAAAACGTAATTACATACAATCCTGGTTCAGATGATTGAACTTCAAATCCTTCACCGACCTGTTTTGTTCCATCATCACTAACTGTTCCGTAAATAATTTTTTGTGCCATATTTTTCTCGACTTTTTCATCTGGGAATTTCTCTGTATAGTATACCTGCCAAAGTGTATCAATGTGTTGAGGGCACACTAACCCATTCTGTTGTGCTTGTGAATAGGTCAGGATTTGCAGCAATTGGTACATGGAGCGATCGCAGTTCAGCTTAAATTTCGCAAACAAAAATATTCCCGAACCTATACCCCACAAAAAAGAATTAATTATCTCAAAGCCTTATCTAATCAATACTTGGGTTATTGAGTACATGATTAAGACATATTAATAGATGCGTTATTTCAGATGAGATATTCATATATGCAGTATTTATTTAAAGTTAACTCAAAAGCGCATAATAAACTGCTTGCTTGGCAATGCCTACCTGACTCTGGCTATTTTTAATTCTTCTATTTACGTGTTCTGATAATGCAGTTGAGAGACGGGGACAAAAATCATATTATGAACAAAACATTTGCAACCATTGATGGAAATGAAGCTGTCGCCCGTGTTGCTTACAAACTAAATGAAGTGATTGCCATTTATCCCATTACCCCCTCTTCAGCAATGGGTGAATGGGCAGATGCTTGGTCAGCAGAAGGTCGTCCTAACCTCTGGGGTACTATTCCCAGTGTCGTGCAGATGCAAAGCGAAGGGGGAGCGGCTGGTGCTGTGCATGGGGCATTACAAACAGGTTCTCTGAGTACTACCTTCACGGCATCTCAGGGATTATTGTTGATGATCCCTAACTTCTACAAAATTGCTGGTGAGTTGACTAGTGCTGTGGTTCACGTTGCTGCGCGTTCCTTGGCTACCCACGCTTTATCAATTTTTGGCGATCATAGCGATGTCATGGCAGCCCGTGCTACTGGTTTTGCCTTACTGTGTTCCGCTTCGGTGCAGGAAAGTCAAGATTTTGCTCTCATCGCCCATGCTGCGACTTTAGAGACGCGAGTCTCGTTTATGCACTTCTTTGACGGCTTCCGTACTTCCCATGAAGTGCAGAAAGTTAAACTGCTTGTAGATGATGATTTGCGATCGCTCATCCACGATCATCTCATACTCGCCCACCGCAGCCGCGCCCTCACCCCAGACCGTCCAGTCTTGCGCGGTACTGCCCAAAACCCTGATGTCTACTTCCAAGGACGGGAAGGCGCTAACCCTTACTACAACGCCTGTCCAGAAATTGTCGAACGTATCATGGATCAATTTGGAGAACGCACGGGAAGGCATTATAAAATCTATGAATATTACGGGGACAATGATGCCGATCGCGTTATCGTTCTTATGGGTTCAGGCTGTGAAACCGTCCATGAAACAGTAGATTACCTGAACGCCCGTGGTGAAAAACTGGGTGTGCTAAAAGTCCGGCTTTATCGCCCCTTTGATGTGCAAAGGTTTGTTGCAGCATTGCCCAATAGCGTCAAAGCGATCGCAGTTCTCGATCGCACCAAAGAAGCAGGTAGCGCCGGAGAACCTTTGTATTTGGATGTTGTGGCTGCTATCCATGAGGCGTGGGGAGAAGAAGCAGGGGAGCAGGGAGCAGGGAGCAGGGGGGAGGATCTTCTCCCTCGCTCCCTGCCCCCTGCCCCTCTGCCTAAAATTATTGGTGGTCGTTATGGTCTTTCTTCTAAGGAATTTACGCCGGCGATGGTGAAGGGGATTTTTGACAACCTTGCCGAAGCTAAACCGAAGAATCATTTTACTATTGGGATTAATGACGATGTTACTTACACTTCTCTAAGCTTTGACCCTAACTTCTCGACAGAATCGGATAACGTTGTCAGGGCAATGTTCTATGGGTTGGGTTCAGATGGAACAGTTGGGGCTAACAAAAACTCTATCAAGATTATTGGTGAAGAAACCGATAATTACGCCCAAGGCTACTTTGTCTTTGATTCTAAGAAATCTGGCTCAATGACAGTTTCTCACCTCCGTTTTGGCAAAGAGCCAATTCGTTCCACCTACTTGATTGACCAAGCCAATTTTATTGGTTGTCATCATTGGGGATTTCTGGAACGCATAGATATTTTGAAAGCTGCTATTCCTGGGGCAACTTTACTGCTTAACAGTCCATACAATGCAGATAACGTCTGGGAGAATTTGCCGTTGAAGGTACAGCAGCAAATTATCGATAAGCATTTGAAGTTATACGTAATCAATGCTAGCCAGGTTGCCCGTGAAAGTGGCATGGGTGGCAGAATTAACACCATTATGCAGGTCTGTTTCTTTGCCTTAGCTGGAGTCTTGCCGCAAGAAGAAGCGATCGCTAAAATCAAACAAGCGATTGAGAAGACTTATGGTAAAAAAGGCGCAGAAGTTGTCCGCATGAACCTGCAAGCTGTAGACAACACTCTAGACAACTTGCATAAAGTAGATGTCCCACCAACAATCAACAATCCAAAATCCGAAGTCCAAAATCCAAAATTGCTAGACTCTGCTCCCGAATTTGTCCGGGAAGTTCTAGGCAAAATCATGATTTGGGAAGGTGATGATTTACCTGTTAGCACACTACCTGTTGATGGCACATTCCCTGTAGGTACTGCCAAGTGGGAAAAACGTAATGTTGCCGAAGAAATACCTGTGTGGGAGCCGGATGTCTGCGTTCAATGTGGGAAGTGCGTAATGGTTTGTCCCCACAGTGCCATTCGTGCCAAAGCTTATCAAGCTGATGAGTTAGTGAATGCACCAGGAACCTTTAAGTCAACTGCTGCAAAAGATAAAGACTTTGCCAATCAAAAATTTACCATTCAAGTTGCCCCAGAAGACTGTACAGGATGTACTATTTGTGTAAATATTTGCCCTGCTAAAGATAAATCTGAGCCATTGCGGAAAGCGATTAACATGGCGCAGCAGTTGCCTTTGCAAGAGCAAGAGCGGAAAAACTGGGATTTCTTCTTGAGTTTACCTAATCCTGACAGGCGATCGCTAAAATTAAACCAGATTCGCCAACAACAACTGCAAGAACCTTTATTTGAATTCTCTGGTGCTTGTGCAGGTTGTGGTGAAACACCTTATTTAAAATTATTAACACAATTGTTTGGCGATCGCGCCGTCATCGCCAATGCCACAGGTTGTTCCTCAATTTATGGTGGCAATCTCCCCACAACTCCTTGGACAACCAACGCCCAAGGACGCGGCCCCGCATGGTCAAATAATCTATTTGAAGATAACGCAGAATTTGGTTTTGGCTTCCGCCTCTCCCTCGACAAACAAGCTGAGTTTGCAGCAGAATTGTTGCAAAATTTGGGGAGTGAAATAGATGAAAACCTTGTCTATTCCATCCTCAAAGCTGAACAAAAATCTGAGGCTGACATTTGGGAACAGCGCGAAAGAATAGAACTGTTGCAGCAGAAGTTAGATGAAATTGTAACTTTCGATCCTAATCTAAAATCCAAAATCCAAAATCTCAAATCCCTTGCAGACTACTTGGTGAGAAAAAGCGTCTGGATTGTTGGCGGTGATGGTTGGGCTTATGACATTGATTTTGGCGGCATCGATCATGTAATTGCCAGTGGTCGCAATGTCAACATCTTGGTGATGGATACAGAAGTGTATTCTAATACAGGCGGTCAATCTTCTAAAGCTACGCCACGAGCCGCAGTTGCTAAATATGCCGCCAGTGGCAAGCCTGCGCCGAAGAAAGACTTAGGCATGATTGCTATGACCTACGGGAATGTCTACGTAGCGAGTGTAGCTCTTGGTGCTAGAGATGAACATACTCTCAAAGCATTTTTGGAAGCAGAAGCTTATGATGGGCCATCAATAATTATTGCTTACAGTCATTGCATCGCCCACGGCATTAATATGACTACCGGGATGAATCACCAAAAAACTCTGGTAGAATCAGGTCGTTGGTTGCTGTATCGGCATAATCCAGAGTTGCTTAACCAGGGTAAAAATCCTTTGCAATTGGATATGCGATCGCCTACGCAATCTGTAGAACATTCGATGTATCAAGAAAATCGCTTCAAAATGCTCACCAAGAGTAAACCAGACGTAGCCAAGCACTTGTTAGAACAAGCGCAAGCTGAGGTAGATGCACGTTGGCAGATGTATCAATATTTGGCAAAGCGCGATATTCCCACAGCATAAGAGGCAAGGGGGCAGGGAGCAGAGGGAATAGGGGACTCGCTCGAACTCTTGGAGAGGCTGTGCCAAAGATAAAGCTCTGTTACCACTTCGCTAGTAAAAGTAATTTCCTCCTTCCCCCTGCACCCTGCCCCCCGCCCCCCTACGCTTACGCACTCACCAGAAAGTATCGATCAATTTCTGCTGTAAGTATTTCAAAGTCTACAGGCTTGGTCAAGTGGCATTTAAAACCAGATTTAAGCGCAAGTTCCTTATCTTCCTGCCCACCGTAACCGGTGAGCGCAATCAGAATTGAGCGACTAAATTTAGAGTCTTTACTCAGTTCCTGTGCAACAGCGAATCCATCCATTTCGGGAAGTCCGATGTCGCAAATAATTACATGAGGCTCCAACTCTCTTGCAGTTTGTACACCTAAAATTCCATTCTTAGCAATGGAAACTTCATGCCCGAAGTGTTCAAGTACTGCTTTTAATGTTGTAGCAGAATCGTCATTATCTTCGATGACTAAAATCTTCAACGATTTTTTAGCCGCCTCCATAGTCTCCAGGTCATTGTCCAAGGTTGTAATCTCTTTGCATACAGGGAGAGTAACTTTGAATTCTGCTCCCAAATTGATCCCTCTACTTGAGGCTTCAACATTCCCACCATGAAGTTCGACAAGACTTTTGACTACCGAGAGTCCCAAACCTAGCCCACCCCTCGAACGGTCTAAACTGCGATCGGCCTGGGTAAACGGCTCGAAGAGTTCTGGTAAGATTGCCGGTTCTATCCCTATACCTAAGTCTCTTACAGATAAAGCTGCTAAACTGCCTGAGCCATTTTCACCTGGAATACATGAGAGATCCACCCAGATTGTCCCATCTGGTTTTGAAAACTTTAAGGCGTTATCAAGAAGGTTCCCAAAAATTTGAAAGAATCGTGTCGGGTCAACATAAGCCCATACGGGCGTGTTTGGCAAGTCTTCTACTACGTTAAGATTCCATCTTTTTATTGCTTGTGCATGGTCATTAAGACTCTGGCGAACCAATTCCACCAGATTAACCTTCTCAAGGTTCAATGAAATCTTCCCGTAGGTGATAGCCGATACGTCAAGTAACTCATCGATCAATTTCGAGAGGTGCTTAATCTGATGCTGCATCATTAAAACTGTTTCTCCAACTGCACCAGTCATGCCCAGCTTCAATTTGAGAAGCTGAACCCCGTTCGAGATGGGAGCAACGGGATTCCTCAACTCGTGAGCTAGCATCGCAATGAATTTGTCTTTCAGCGCGTTTTGGTTCGTAAGTTTCTGGAAAAGTTGCACGTTAGCGATCGCCACTGCTGTAGTGTCGGTCAAAATCTCAAGCAGTTCTATTTCTTCAGATGTGGCTAGGTGTGGTGTACTCCAGTAGGCTCCGATCGCACCTAGTGGATCAGCAATCCGTATAGGAACCATCACTAAACTTTTGACAAAAGTCACTTTGTAAGCGTCTAGAGGAATCCGAGCATCCTGGTAAATGTCCTGAATCACAGCTGCTTGTTTATTGAGCATTGCCCAACCAGAGATGCAAGACTTGAGTGGAAAACGCATACCTTTCCAAAGTGGCCCGATGGCGTTTTCATCAACATAGTGGCAGCATTCACCATCCCGCAGTACAAAAGTTACTCCATCAGCATTTGTGAGATCGCGGGCTGCCAAACGCACAATCTCAATAATTTCCTCAATAGTCCGCACACAAGCCAAATCTTTTACGACTAAAAGCAGCCGATTGTAAGATGAAATACTATACCTCTGATGTGAATTTTGTTCTTTAGAGATGGAGGTTTGTAATATATTTTTCATAAACAACTCCGAACAAATAAGGATGTCTAAAAACTCAGGTAAAGCGGGTAGGTTTCAACAGACACCTACTCTTAATCGTAATCTTAACTTTGATGTTAATAGTACGAGATGTTACCGTATTTTGTGTTATATTTTTTACAAAAATAAATTTACTCGTATCTAACAAGTAAAGATTCTGAGTTTACTAAAGGGGCTAATGTAACTTGTAGTCTTTATTTAGCGATCGCTAAATAATATTCAAATCGCTCCCGGAGTTTTTCAACCGTTAGATTCTGAGCCCAGTACTCGACTAGGGCATGACCAAATGCCCAGGCGTTGCGATCGGGTGAAGTGGAATTTTCTAGCAGTAGCGGCCAGAGGGATAGTAATTCAAAGTTGAGCAGGTTAGAGTTAGCTGTATTCAAAAGCGAGAAAAGCTCATAAGCCATTTGGAGTTTGCCAATCACAATTGGTAATTGTTCCACAGGAATTTGCTCTGCCAGAAGATAGGCTAGGGCTGGAGATCCTGTTGAGAGCGTAGAAACAAACTGGAGGACGGGACTTTTGAGCAATGCCGTTAGTCCCTGTGTTGTCGCCATCTGGAAGGTATAGTGGTCGATGATTTTGGCGGCGGCGACAGTACGGGCTTCGAGATTACGTAAAAAGCGGGCGAGACGGAGTTGTTTGGTAGGTGCGATCGCATCTACTAATCCTAGTGAAAGCGCCTCCACTCCCCAAGCAACTCGACCTGTTTTGCTGTCACCTGTCACCAATGGTAGAACTAGATTACAGAAGTTTCCCAGCAATTTGGCGCGATACTCAGTAGCTTCCCGAATGGCAACTTCTTTTGGACGATCGCCCCATTCCCAATCGTAAGGCGGTTGCCATTCACGGATGGGACGTAGCCGATCTACCTGAGTGACGATCGCGATCGCAGGTAAATCTGCAACTTCTGCTTTTATATCTTGCAGAAAGTCTACATCCATTTGCAGGGCAGGATCGAGGGCAGGGGTGACTAACAGCAGCAAATCTGCATCGATAGCATAATCAAGCACCAGGTTTCGCAGATCAGCATGGTTGACTTGTTCGTAGCCAGGCGTATCTAAAAGCGTCAATGTTTCACCACTTTGAGTTTGCCATTGATAATTTTGAATGCGATCGGTACTGGGCAAAACATCAACGGCTGCTAAATCTGCCTGAAATAGCGTGTTAATCAGGCTACTTTTTCCTGAGCCTGTGCGCCCCACCAGCAGAATATTCACGGGTTTTTGCTCAACTACCTTGGCTGGTTGAGCTTGAGTCAGTATTTCTCGGAGTGTTTGGGTTTTTGCCTTGGGTAAAGGTGGTGTAGATACTACAGTTGCTGAAACTGGTAATGTACTACGCCCGTAGAGGGCGATCGCTTGTCGACACAAGTTTTTCAGAGCAGCTTCTCGAAATAACTGGTTCAAATTCCCCAATAATTGCTGAGTTGCTTGGTTACTAGAACCCTGGCTGGCTTGTTTTGCCACCGCCGCCACCGGATTTAAAAGCCACTGTGCCCAGTTCCAAGCTTTCCAAAATTTTCGAGCCGATGGCTCCAACTTTCGGTAGACCTCATATCCTTGGTATGCTTGCCCAACCGTCACCTGATTAAGAACTGGGGATAATTTTTGCATCCACTGATCCATATCATCCACCGTTCCCCGAATCAGTCCGTAAGCCTGGGGGACGTAAATATTCAGCAGAGGATATTGAATTTGAGGATTGTAGATATGAGCGATCGCTACAACTAAATCCTGGCATCGCGTCCAAAAAGTTTGCCAATCTTCCCAAATCGGGCGATCGCTTTGTGACGCTTGTAGGATCTCTTGGAGTGCGGCTTCTGCAAGCTTTGTGACATCACTTCCTGCTGGTGGTCTAACTGTATCCTCTACTACCGATTCTAATTCTTCTTGAACTTGAGCTAATACAGCTTCCACTTGGTTAACAACTGGTTGAGTCCATTTTACGAGTAGCCAGCGCCAACCAACGAATAAAAGGGTAAACACACCCCAAATCCAACTAATACCCCACGCATGAATTTGTGAACCGGCGGCTACCAGTAAGAAAATAATGATAAACGCGATCGGGATTGCCAAAACGACCCACTGCCACGGTTTTAATCGCACCATTGCCCCATACCTGCTTTGGTTAGACTGCTTATATTCCCATTGTCGATCTAAATCTGGTGGTGAGTTGTGGATTAATGGGTGTATTAAAGTGTAGTAATAGCTTACACTAGCTGCGAGTTCATGTGATTTGTTGTGGTAGAAGTGGAGATTTGCCTACCTTTAAGATAATATTTACGTGAATAAATCACAAAAAAGCACGTTGTGCGCCTTGAATTATGCTTGTAGATTTTACAGTCGAAAACTACCGATCAATTAAAGAACCTGTAACACTAAGTGCGGTTGCTCAAAAACAAAGCGATCGTCAGACAAGCCAAAGCAGCAAACGCAAACGGGTAAAGTCAGATCATGGAATTGCACCTGGATATCATGTTGAAGGATGGGACATTGAGCTTTTACCTGTTCTAGCAATTTTTGGGGCTAACGCATCAGGCAAGAGTAATGTTATCCAAGCTTTGGATTATTTATTGCTCATAATGGCTTATGGCACACAGGAAGCAGTGCAATTCTACAGAATCTTAAAATATGCAAAACTAGACCCTTTTAAATTAGATAGTACCTCTGATCAAAAACCTACAAGATTTGAATTAAGAACTTTATTCGATAATAATATCTATACTTATTCACTAGTAATTAATAAGAATAATATCATCTCAGAAAAATTAGACTATGCTTTAAACACAACTAAACGGACTCGTCGTTTATTTCATCGTCAATGGGATGAGAGTGACAAAAAAATTGTATGGAAAACTGGTGATGATTTTGCTGGGGCACATAATCAACTTCAGGATAATATTAGAGAAAATGAATTATTTATTAGTACATTAGTAAAGTTAAAAGTAAATATAATTAAGTCTTTTATAAATTGGTTGGGAAGTGGATGGCGCGGAATTAGCTTAGGAAGTGAAGATTTTGACCGTGTTTCGATTACAGTTATACAAGATGCTAGTATTTATGTATTCAATGAATTACTTAAGCAAGCATTAAATATTGTACAAAAGTCTGACACGGGACTCTCTAGAATAGAGTTAAAAAAGAAATCTGATGCTCAGGCTGACTACAACATATATGCTGTACATAATACTAATGATGGTAACGAAATACAGTGGCTTTTCGATGAAGAGTCTCTTGGTACTCAACGTTTATTTTATTTAGCATTCCGGGTAGTAGCAGCTTTGAACATAGGTGGATTGATAATTGTTGATGAATTAGGCACAAATATTCATCCTAATATTGTAAAAAGTATTATCAGAATATTTCAAAATCCTAAAACAAATCCCAAAAACGCTCAACTGATTTTAACTAGTCACGATAATACCTTACAAAGAAATAACTTATTACGACGTGATCAAATTTGGTTTACACAAAAGCGCCCTGACCAAAGCACTGAGTTGTATCCTCTGACTGATTTTCATGTGCGAAATGATTTGGCGATTGACAAAGCATATTTAGATGGTCGTTTTGGGGCCGTTCCGTTTCTGCCATCTGAAGAGGAAATGATTTTACAGGGTGATGAGCAGTGCCAAGAAAGTTAAATCGTCGCCCACCTAGCAGGAATATTGCTCAGAAAATACTAATTGCTTGTGAAGGAAGTAAAACAGAACCAATTTATTTCAATAGTATCCGCAATGAATTACGTTCATCAACTTTAGATATTATTGTATTGCCTCATCAAAACAAAACTGATCCACGTAGCATTATTGAAAGACTCATCGAAGAACGACAGCAGAGAAAAGATAACCAGCAGTGGAGTACAGAAGATGAGGCTTGGGCTGTTTTTGACGGAGATGAGCATATTGAAAAGAGTCTGGAAAATTGGCAAAGTGCAATAAATCGGGCTACAAGCCAAAAGATTAATCTCGCAATTACAAATCCTTGTTTTGAACTCTGGTATCTAATTCACTTTCAAGACCATTTTGCACAAATCAATCGTGACAGGTTAGTTAATTTACTCGGCAAGCATATACCCAACTATGACAAATCAATGTGCTTGTATCCAAAACCATTGAAATCATTAACTGAACAAGCGATTCAACGTGCTGAGAAGATGGCAAAGGAGATAGAACGGAATGAATTATCTGAGCATTCAAATCCCTGCTGTAGTGGCTTGCCTAAACTGATTAGTAGTTTATTAAGCTTAGAGAATAGTTAGAAAAATTGTAATCGACCACGGGGCGATCGCAAATTACAAGAAAGTAAAACCCATTGACATCAAAGAGTTAGAGTTCAAAAGAAGCAGACACCAAACTAA